>JBGSWI010000104.1:0-17794 GCA_041752515.1 Leptolyngbyaceae cyanobacterium
TGCGCCTACTCTCACCGTAGCTGTAGTGGCTTGTGCCGTTCAACGTGTCTTGAGTCCAGAGGGAGAAGAGGTTTGCTCTAGCAACAGTCTATCAAAAAGCCGTCCTAGAAGGACGGGGCTTGTACCCATTTTTTTGGTCAAAGTAGCAAGGCTATACTACGAGCATTGAAGACAGGAGCCGTGATGGAGACGATCTCAATTCAAGTGGACGCGGACGTTGCGATCGCATTTCAATCCGCCCAGCCAGAGCAACAGCACAAAATCCAAGCCTTGGTTAATTTTTGGCTGAAACGGGCTGTGAGCTTAACTCAATTGCAAACCACAATGGATCAGATGAGTGATGAAGTTGAAACCAATGGGTTAACCCCAGAAATTTTACAGTCTATTTTGGATGAGTGAAACCAGATTCGTTCTTGATACTAACGTGCTAATCAGCGCTGCCTTATTTAAAAACTCTATTGGACGGCAGGCTTTCAACACAGCAGTAGTAGATGGGCGAATTCTGATGTCTGAGCCTGTATTGGCAGAACTCCAAGACGTTTTTAGTCGATCGCACTTCGACCAATACTTATCGGTTGAGTTACGCACGGCATTTCTAACCGATCTATTAGCAGTTGTTGAGCAGGTTAAAATTACTGAGGCGATCGCAGTTTGTCGCGATCCCAAGGATGACAAATTCCTTGAACTAGCGCTGAGTGGTCGTGCTACCCATATTCTTAGCAGTGACAAAGACCTGCTTGTACTTCAGCCCTTTCAAGACATTGAAATCCTCGCGCCAGCCGATTTTTTAGCCGCATACTAACCAATCCAATTCAGGTGAGAGGCAGGAATAGCGAAAACGGGCTGCGATCGCGGAAAATAGCGATGCTGATGATCATCATAAATAGCCCATGAGTAGAGCCGCTGTATTTCTCGATCGTGATGGAGTTCTCAACATTGAAGCAGGCTACATTCACAATGTAGAAGATCTGCATTTGATACCGGGTGTTGCTCAAGCAGTGCGCCAACTCAACGATCGCGGACTCTTTTGCTGCCTCGTTTCCAACCAATCCGGTCCTGCCCGTGGCTACTATCCCGCTAGTCACGTAGATGCCCTCCACGATCGCCTCTGCCGTCTGTTGCAGGAAGCAGCAGGGGCGCGATTAGATGCCCTCTACTACTGCCCCTACCTCAGCCATGCCGAAGGCGGCACCGATCCGCAATACACCCGCTACAGCACTTGGCGCAAACCCAACACAGGGATGTTCGTCGCCGCCGCCTGGGAACACGATCTGGATGTTTCTCAAAGCTTCATGGTGGGCGACAAAGCCACGGATATCGACATGGCGCATAACGCAGGCTGCATCGGAATTTTGGTGCAGACTGGCTTTGGGGAACAAGTCCTCAGTGGCGACTACCAGCACCAGACCCAACCCGACTACATTGCTAAAGATCTTGCCGATGCAGCCCAGTGGATTTTGGAGCAACCCAGCGATGCCGTCTGAAGAATTATTTTTACCAGCCTTGAATCCTGAAACTGTTTTGCCCAGAACGGGATCGAACTATCCTGAGCCGCTGAAGGCAAGGGTGGCTGGACGCAGCAAGCGATCGCTGAGAGATGCCGCAGGGCTAAAAAACTTTGGCGTGAATCAAGTTCATCTCCCGCCCGGAACCGCTTCCTCAATGCGGCATTGGCACACCCGCCAAGATGAATTTGTCTATGTGCTGGCGGGTGAGTTGACGTTGATCACCAATGCTGGAGAGCAGGTGTTGCAAGCAGGCATGGCGGCAGGGTTCCCGGCAGGAAAAGCAGACGGGCACCAGTTGGTGAATCGATCGCACTCAGACGCGGTGTATTTAGAAGTAGGAGATCGCGATTCGGGCGACGAGGTGGTTTATCCCGATGATGACCTGACAGCCACTCAGTCCACTCGATGGAGTTTTACCCATAAAGACGGCAGTGCTTATTAAATATCTCATCTGGGTCGTGTCCACTTCACCAACGCAATGGGCACACTAAGCCCGAAACAACTTGCTGGGACTACCGTGATATTCAGTGCAGATAGCCAGCAAAACATTGCACAATCTTAGGGAAACTCACGATGTCTAATCATTCCCACTCGTCCATCAGCCGTCGCGCGCTCATTCGGGGACTGCTATCAACCGGAGCTTTTGCAGCGTCCTCTCGGTTCTGGACAGGCTGCACCTCTACGCCGCAAACCGCCTCTAGCCCCAGCCCTACCGAAAAAATCATTACGCTGGGCTTTATTTACGTGGGACCCAAGGATGACTATGGCTACAACCAGGCACACGCCGAAGGGGCGGCGGCGCTGGCAAAACTACCGTGGGTGAAGGTGGTGGAAGAAGCCAGCATTCTTGAAACAACGGCGGCGGCTGAAACTATGCGGAAGATGATTGATGAGGATGGGGCGATCGCCCTATTCCCCACCTCCTATGGCTACTTCAACCCCCATAGCCTCAAAATTGCCGCCGAGTTTCCCCAGGTGCAACTGTTTCATCCGAACCAGCCTTATAAAGCAAGTTATCCCAAAAATGTCGGCTCCTACTTTAGTGATTTGGCAGAACCCGCCTACCTCGCTGGAATCGTCGCGGCATACGCCTCCAAAACTGGCAAACTTGGCTATGTCGTGCCCAAAGCCATTCCTGTAGTGCTGCGAGAACTCAATAGTTTTGCCTTGGGTGCCCGCAGCGTCAACCCCAAAATCGTGATTCAGACTGTGTTTACGGGCGATTGGTCTTTACCGGTCAAAGAGGCGGAAGCAACCAACACGCTGATAGATCAAAATGCCGATGTAATTACCAGCCGCGTGGATAGTTTAAAGGCAGTGATTACCACGGCAGAGAGTCGGGGCATATTTTCCATTGGTTATCACATTAATCAGGCAAGTTTGGCTCCCAAAGGCTACTTAACGGGGGTGGAATGGAACTGGGGCAAAATTTACACCACCTACGCCGAAATGCTGCGGGCTGGCAAAACCGTGATGGATAAAGGCATTCCCCCCGTCATCGCAGGCGGCTTAAAAGAGGACTTCTGTAAATTGTCGCCCTACGGTGCGGCGGTGAGTCAGGCAGCGAAGAACGCGGTAGAAACTGCGAAAGCGAAGCTTTTGGATGGCAGTTTGCTAATCTTCAAAGGGGAATTGAAAGATAACCAGGGCAAAGTGGTGATTCCGGCTGGAAAGCAGTACACGCTGCAAGATCCGCAGCTACAGAGTATGAATTGGCTGGTGGAAGGAGTGGTGGGTAACGCGGGAACGCAGTAGGAAAATGGCGAATGGCGAGTAGCGAGTGGATGGAGGAATGAGTATGTATGTGCAGCGGGTGGCGGAGTTGTCGGTGCGAGGGGCGCGAGTGGTATTGCAGGGGGCGATCGCACGGGCGGAGGCGATGGGTGTTCCGCAGTGCGTGGCGGTGGTGGATCGGGGCGGTAACTTGATGGTGTTTGAGCGGATGGATGGAGCGAAATTGCACAGCCAGTTCACTGCCATCCAAAAAGCTTATACAGCAGTGTCTACGAAGAGTGCTACGGGACAGTTGCCGTTTGAGTTGGCGGCTGGGATTGCGCTGGCATCGGGCGATCGCTTTGCCACCATTGCCGGAGGCTTGCCAATTGTGTTGGATGGCGAAATCGTTGGCGCGATCGGGGTTGGCTCTGGCACGGATGAGGAAGATATTGAAGTGGCAGAAGCAGGAATTGCGGCATTGAAGGAAGTTGTAGACCGCTGATAACTTTAGCTAGCGATCGCCTTGCGGGTGATCTTGCGCCAGCGGGAGACCACGCGAGTCATCAAGGAATCGAGTTTGCGCCGGAGATATTGGGGTAAGCCCTTCGAGACTTTTTCAAATCGGTAGAAGAAGAGAATATCTACCACATCTTCTAAGCTGAGCGGACGCAGATAGGTGACGACTTTATCGACAATTTCATCGCAGTCTTGCAGATATTTTTTCATGCCAAATTTTTCAGACAGGTTCCAGGTTTTGAGAAACACGCGATGCATTTCGGTTTGATAGTCCTGAAAGCTACCTGTTTTGCGATCGAGGTAGGTTTGAATATGCTTGCTGGCAATGTCTGCGCCCCGCATGGCGTGACGGATGCCCTCGCCGCCCAAAAAATTGACCGTAGAAACCGCATCGCCGATCGCGATCGCATTGTCGCGATAATAGACATCCTGCAAACCACGGCTATATTTCAGCGTCGAGCCATGCACCTCAATCAGGGTGTAATCAGCTTTTATGTAGTCTTGCAAGATCAAGTGAATGTAGTGCTTCAGCGGCTCTGTTTGCTTAACAAACTCGTGATCGGCGTTGATAATGCCTGCCCCTACCTTCAGCCGATTCGGTGCCATTGGAAAAATCCACGAGTAGCCCTTGGGCATCCACTTGTAACCCAAAAAGAAAGTGAGCGCGTCGCGATACCGCTGATATACCTCGTCGGAGACTTCAATCAAATATTCGATGCCCGTGCCAGAGAGAAAATCTGGCTTGGGTTCATCTTTGCCATAGATCACCGCCCGAAATGGACCCGTGGCATCCACAACCACACGAGCGCCAACAGTCACGGGTACGCCGTCTCGCACCAATGAAACCACAGTTTGATGATTGCTTGGGGTATGAGCAACGTAGCGACAGTTCATCCATACCTCGCCACCATTCGCCTGAATATCGGCTGCCAAAAACTCGCGCAGTTTGCCAAAATCCAACACAGCCCCGATCGCCGCTGGGGTTTTCCACTCGCCCTGCTGGTGGGAGGTGACCACCACAAACCGATTCCAATAGGTGCCCACGACGCTATCCGGCAGGTCATACTGGCTCAACGTTTCCAGCGGTGTGCCCGCACTAGAAAAGCTGTTGATCGCAAAATCTTTATGCCGTTCCACCAACAAAACGCTGCGTCCGGCTTTTGCCAGCGATCGCGCACATTGCCCTCCCGCCGGACCACCGCCCACCACCACCACATCAAATTCTTGCATTCTAAGCACTCGGCGCGACACTAACCCTCAATCTTCCCTTATCGCTCAGCAGAAGTGAGGTTTTTTCGGAAGTTATAGGCTCTACTGATGCAAGCGTAAAATACAGAGCGAAACTTCTCTACTTAAACCCAACTCAAAGATCATAATAGCCTTGCTGAAAAACAATGACCGCTTCAATCGGAGCATTGGGGGATTGGCTGGCAAAGGGAGCATTAATTTAGAGTTAAGACACTTCAGCCGGAGCTATAAAGGCGGAGGAATCTTGTCTATCCGGTGCGACAGTGGTTACTTCCGCAACGTAGTTTGTAGCTGGCTCTTGTTGTTTCAGGGCGGCTTGGATGAATCCTTTAAATAGAGGATGGGGAAGGCTAGGGCGAGACTGAAACTCTGGATGAAACTGACTGGCAATAAAGAATGGATGATTGGAAAGCTCAACGATTTCGACTAAACGTCCATCGGGTGAAGTGCCGCTGATGATGTAGCCCGACTCAATGAGCAAATTACGATAGGCGTTATTAAATTCGTAGCGATGACGATGGCGCTCGTAAATCACCTCTTCTTGATACAGGCTGAAGGCGAGGGTGTTGGGCGCAAGCCGACAGGGGTATAGCCCCAAGCGCATGGTGCCGCCCAAATCAACCACATCTTGCTGTTCTGGCAACAGGTTGATGACCGGATTTTGAGCGTTGGCGTTGAATTCTGAACTATTGGCATCCTCTAAATGAGCAAGGTGGCGTGCCCATTCAATCACCGAGCATTGCATTCCTAGGCACAACCCTAAAAAGGGAATTTGACGCGATCGCGCGTAGTGAACTGCCGCAATTTTGCCATCAATGCCACGGGCACCAAAGCCACCAGGCACAATGATGCCATCTGCGCCCTGCAAGAATTGTTCAGGACTTTGAGCCTCAATATCTTCAGAATTGACCCAGCGAATATTCAGGTCACTGTCTAACTCGATCGCCGCGTGGCGCAACGCTTCAACCACCGACAGGTAAGCGTCCCCTAAGCGCACATATTTACCCACGATTGCAATTTCTACGCGCTTCGTGGGGTGATACAGGCGATCGACCAATCTTGCCCACTGGGTCAAATCGGGGATACGCTGCTCTAATTGCAATAGCTCTAATGCTTGATTTGCCAAGCCTTCGCGTTCTAATAACAGCGGTACTTCATAAATGCTGTTCGCATCAGGGCAAGAAATCACGCATTCCGTAGCCACATCGCAAAAGCCCGACACCTTCTCCTTAAAGCCTTCTGGCAAGGGGCGATCGCTGCGACACACCAAAACATCCGGCTGAATTCCAATCGATCGCAGTTCCTTCACCGAATGCTGCGTTGGCTTAGTTTTCATCTCACCTGCTGCGGGAATCCACGGCACCAAAGTGACGTGCATATACAGCACATTTTGCCGCCCCACATCCTTGCGAAACTGGCGAATCGCCTCCAAAAATGGTAGAGATTCAATATCGCCCACAGTGCCGCCAATTTCGGTAATCACCACATCGGGATTCGTATTTTTCGCCACCCGCAACACTCGATCCTTAATTTCATTGGTGATGTGCGGAATCACCTGCACCGTGCCACCCTGATAATCCCCTCGCCGCTCCCGGTTCAGCACCGCTTGATAAATCGAACCGGTAGTGACGCTGTTGAGGCGCGACATGGAGGTGTCGGTAAAGCGCTCATAATGCCCCAAGTCTAAATCGGTTTCCGCGCCATCTTCGGTAACAAACACTTCACCATGCTGAAATGGACTCATGGTGCCCGGATCAACGTTGATATAAGGGTCTAGCTTGAGAATGGAAACCGAATAGTTGCGTGACTTGAGCAGCCGTCCTAAACTTGCCGCAACAATTCCTTTTCCAATGCTGGAAACAACGCCACCCGTTACGAAGACAAATTTAGTCATAAACCCTTAAAGACAGCGAAACCTTATAAAACTGGCGATAAACCCTACCCCGTTCATTTTGCCACAGTCTCCTAACTTTCTGGCGATCGCCCGAACACATCTGTTATCTGCTGAAAACATAGGTGTTATTTGCTTAAACCCATCAGCAAAATTATAGGTAATAGCGATAGAGCAGAACTATTAAAGTCAACGTTCCAGCGAAAAGAGCATAGAAAGTCACGAGTAACTCTAGCTTTTGATCATCAACACAAAATCTTCGATTATAAAACAGCAAAAACAGCAGTGGACTGAACGGAATCAGATAACGTCCCTGCCATCCTCTAATGATTGACGCACCCAACGGTGCCCAGTGCAAATATAATAAAAAACTAATCAAGACTATATGAATTGCAGCAGTCAGAAAAATCACCAGTCTTTGAATACGAGAAATACTGATTTCTCTCTTGCCCCCAAACAGAGCCACAATCACTAATAACCCAAGATAAGAATCAATTAAAACTCTCGGCAAACGTGTATCTAGCCATCCCAATTGCCCAATCAGTTGATGAATAATATTTAATCCATCTGTTATCCATCCGTTGAAGAAAGCAATAGCAAACTGACCTGGATTGTGAGACAAAAACGCAAGTTGGTTTGTAGGTGAGGTCATTGCTGTGGAATAGGAAATATCCTTTAAATCTTTAATTGCATGAATTACTCCCAGAGAAAGCACTGCACAGCAGAGGGCAAGGAGAGCAAACATAGCAAAGTAGGTCTTCCTATTTACCACCTTTTTGATGGGAATCGTAAAGAAAAGCAAGATTAGTAATTGGTAGGGAGGTTTTGCTAAGGAGAGAAGAGAAGCCAAAACAAAAATAATAATCGCTCTGGTGCGATCGCAATTCACTCTCTCGTCCAAAGCACAACTCAAAAAAATAGCCGTCAGCAGAAAAGAGATACCACTCGTGAGAGCATCGCCAGAAACAGAAGCAGCCGTAAAAAGGGAGATCGGAGTCAGCAACAGCAGCAAGAAACCCCACTTAAAGACAGGGGTGGTTTTTATCGCGAAATATCCTGCTAGTGAGAAAAAGAGCAAGTTAAAAAACCTGCCAAAATACATCAGTGCCAAAGGCGAAGCACCCATGAACCGGGCGATCGCGATGCCGACTGCCTGGGGAAAGTAGGGAACAGGAGAATATTTTGCAACGGTTAAATAGCTAATAAAAATACGTTTATCCGGTTCTAAAGGAATACGGATAGCAGTAAATATATCTTCAATTTTTTGCTTATTTTCAGGGTAGAAAGCCACTCCACTAGATACTTTTTGAGAAACAGTAGAAAGGCTTTGTGGAAGGAATCCACCAAAAATCTTGTTAGATTTCTCCGCCATCCAATGACCTTCCGACACATGATAGGCGCGATAGAAATGTTCGTATTCATCTGCCACTTGAAAGGGTGGAGTAATTAGTAAAAATAGAATCCCAAAAACAGATATTAGGACGGCAAATATCTTTTCAGGAGCAACTAACCTTAGCTTGCTTGCAATTTTCATATCTCTACTACCCTCTCAGCTTAGTAAAGTAAAATTATCAAGACTGATCATTCAACTCCACATTTTATCGGCTTGATTTAACTTATTTTTTCTAACTCGATTGTCATAAACATTCCAATATATCGGTTGAAAGGAGATAGCAACCATTCAATTAAGCAAATCATTGGGTAGAGGAAAGATGGCAATAATTGCCTTAAAGACAGTCCACCACTCAAAAGATATCTCAATGGCGTATGAATCTGAATAGAGCGAACCTTTAATTGAGGAAATTCACTAGAAAATAAATTCATATCTCGAAAGAAAATGATCCACGGAATTGCCATGTTTGCCCCAGTTAATGGACCTCCTTCATCAAATCCCCACTTTCCAGAAGGTTCAAAAGGTTCGTGATGAAACCGGGTATAAATAAATGTTGACCAGGGAGTATTTGCAGGTTCAATCATGACAATTTTGCCGCCCGTTTTAAGGCAGCGCTGCATTTCCTCAAAGAATCGAACCGAATCTTTTACATGATGAAGCACATCAATCATGAGAAAGGCGCTAACGCTTGACCTCTGTAAGGGAATATCAAGCGCAGAAAAAACGAGATCAACCCCGTCATAAGGTAAGACATCGGAGGTGATGACATGGGGAGCCAGCTTTTTAATAAAACCAGCTCCACTTCCCATTTCGATAAAATCTCCCGCCGGAGGAACAGTTATGCACCGTCCCAACATATTTTGATAGAAAGATTCGTAGATTTTCTTAAGAAATGGTTTTCGCTTAATAATGTTTCGGATGATGTGAATGTTATTAGGATCATCCAAGTCAGCAATCTCAGTAAATTCTGGCAACCTTAGTCGATTTAATAATCCTTTATTTACCACCATTAATTGACTCAATATTTTTAAGAACTGCTATTGCTGAAAGTAAGCGGCTAAAGAAATTTAATTTTTCTTGCCGCATAGAGACACATTTTTAGGAGGACAAGCCCCTCTTTCAAATGCTGAATATTAGAAGAACCATAGGTTCTGGGTAGATACCGAACGGGAATATCTCTAATCTTAAGACCTAGCTTGGCAGCACCAAATAACAAGTCGAAATCTCCAAATGGATCGAAATCTCCAAAGTAAGAACGATTCGCGGCTAGTTTTGCATAGTTTTCTTTGGAGATCACCTTAGTTCCACAAAGAGAGTCTTTAATCTTTGTGTTTAACAAATAGGACAGTAACCAAGCAAAAAATCGATTTGCGAGGCGGTTAAGCCAGGGCATGGCTTCAGAGTTAAGGGGATAAATTAATCGACAACCATTCGCAAGCTCACAATAGCCCGACGCGATCGCATCAAAAAAGTAAACCAGATCCTCTGGTCTAACCGTCAAGTCAGAATCAAGGATCATAAATACGTCGCCTGTCGCCATATTAAATCCCTGACGAACCGCATCTCCTTTTCCCTTGCCGGACTGCCGACAAATCTTAATATCCCACTCTCCGCCATACTGCTGCTGCACCCGTTGAATTTCATCCCAGGTATTATCTGTAGAATGTCCCTCAACAAAAATAACTTCTGTGTGCATTCCCAGCTTGGGCATTCTGGTAATGCAACTCTCAATATTACCAGCCTCATTTCTAGCGGGAATAATTACCGAACACGTCATTGTTCGCAAATTTTCTCTGGAATCTATCTCCTTGGGATGGATGCGAGCAACAATATACTCAGATAAACAAATCCTATTAATCCAGGGTAATGGCGCTAAAATTCGGTTGACAAACCCTGACAGAAACGGAATGAATTTAGGAATAAGGAGACGCTTGCCATGCATGACTACATCAAAACCAGCAAGGCTTAAAAGATTCTCAATATCTTCAAAACTCAACCAGTTAAGATTGGAAATTGGCATTCTCTGACCAATTAAAGTCGCAAGCTTAAGGACTGGCTCCCATGCAGGATTGTGAAACGTTAGCACTACACGAGTTTGAGGCTCACACGACTTGTAAATGCTGTACAGTGCTTTTTGAATATCCTGAATATAGCTAATCGTATTTGCAATCAGAATGTAGTCATAAGTATCTGTAGGTTGAAAATCTTCAGCATTTTCCTCCCAAAACTCTAGAGAAGGAAATTGATTTCTTGCAGACTCAAGTGCAACATCACTGATATCAATGCCTAAACCAATTTCAGGTTCTACCGCATTTAACAAGTGCCCTACCCCTGATCCAACTTCTAATACTTTGGATTGAGGTTGAACGATAAACTGGCACAATCTCTCTATATCTTGATAATAATAGAGGTTTCGATTTCTCCACTTTTCCAAAGAGTTTCTAGGACGCATACTTAAAATTGGAAGCTTTGGCAGCAACGGTTATTTTTGAAACAAAAAAGATTTATAGAGGTAGAAGTTTGATGGCAGAAGACCGGGCATCCAATTTACCCCTTTCAGCATAAACAGGTTGTTTAGTGCGGCTTTATGCATTGTCTCTGGTGAGGTAACGTGATGATTGTGAATACCCGAAAAACCGATCGCTGCAAACAGTTTCTCCATAAAAGGGTTGACCGCTGGCATCCCCACTAACAACACGCCACCGGGTCTGATTACACGATAAATTTCAGTCAAAAAGAAATCAATATCTTTAATATGCTCTAGAACAGATACCGCAACTACCAAATCGAAATAATTATCCTCAAATAGCAATTTATCTGAGACCCCCGTACTAAGGGTTGGATTGCATCCCAATACTTTCAATTGTTCAGCGACAAATTTAGGATCACTTCCAATATCAACACCATAAACCTGATTGCTTAACTTAGAAAGAGTTGGTAATAAAACCCCACTTCCATATCCAATTTCAAGTGATTTATTAAAGGAGGAATCTTTCAATAAGTGGAGAGTAATATTAATTCTGCTAATAAAAAGCTTAGATATTAGTGGCACATAGTAGTACTTAAGGGGATCGTCTGATCCATTCGGCGCAAGCATTCCCTTTGGCGGCAGTTTAAATTTAACAGAATATCCAGGTTTCATATGCAGATAGAAAGTTCATTCTTTGGTCAATTGCCCGACATACTATATTCTTCTTTTAAGCCACTTTACAATCTTAATGACGCAAACGATCGCTGAGAGCGATCGCAAAAGAAGTGTTGATTCTGCCCAAAATAAAACTAGATAGCTCCATCAATAACGCGCTTAATGCCAGTAATTCCTAGTTTCATTTTACGTAGCCTAATCGTTAGTAATTTTCATGGTTCTACTTCTGAGTCTTTTTTAAACTGTTTTCACCTTAACTACGCACCTGGACTGGCATAACCAGGTAGGTCATCTTTAAGCCACCGAGGGGGGTGAGGATGGCGGGACTGGTGGGAGTGTTGAACTGGAGTTGGATTTCGGTAGTGTTGAGCGCTTTCAAACCATCGAGCAGGTACTTGACGTTGAAGGCGATCGCCATGTCTTCTCCGGTAATCTGAGCCGGGATGGTTTCTTCACCACTGCCCACATCGGGCGCATCTACTGACAGCGACATTGCTTGATTTGTACTATCCACATTCAGCTTAACGATGTTGTTCTTCTGGTCGGCTAACACTGCAATTCGCTCCAGGGAACTCAGAAACAGGCGGCGCTCGACTGTCAGTTGGTGGGTAAACTGGCGCGGAATCAGTTGGCGATAGTTGGGATATTGCCCTTCCAACAAACGGCTCGTGAGGCGCTGATCAACCCATTCAAAAATCACCTGGTTGCGATCGAGCTTTACCGCCACCGAGCCGCCTGTTTGTCGCTCCAGCATTTTTGCAAGCTCTTGCAACGCCTTTGCCGGAATTGTGACATCTAGCGCTTCGGCATCTTCGGCAGTGCTATTTTTAGCTCGGTTTCCTTCATCATCCACATTGGTCGTTTGCACGACTGACAAGCGATGACCATCCGTGGCAGCAAACTCTAACTCTTCCGCCGCCAAAGTCAGGTGTACACCAGTCAAAACTTGCTTCGTTTCATCAGCGCTGGCAGCGAATAGTGCACCTCGCAACCCATCGAGCATTGCCTCTGAAGGGAGGTGCAAGCTCTCGCCGTCGGTAACGGTGGGTAGCTCAGGAAATTCCTCGGCACTCATGCCACGCACCTGATAGCGCCCAGAAGCGCAAGTAAGAGTGGTCAGAAAGCTAGCATCGTCATCTGAGCCACTCTCTAGCGTGATATCGCCTTCTGGCAAGCGAGATACGATGTCGGTGAACAGTTTGGCTGGCAGAGTCAATTTCCCTTCGGCTTCCACAGTTGCCGCAAACGTAGTTTGGATACCAAGGCTGAGGTCAAAGGCGCTGAGGCTAACTTGCTGGTTTTCGGCATTGGCAACAATTAGCACGTTGGCTAAAACTGGATGCGTGGGGCGAGTAGCAACAGCACGACTGACGAGAGAAAGGCTTGTGCTAAGGCTATTTTGGGTGCAAACCAGTTTCATTTGAGGACGCTCTGAAGTCTTTGTCTGGAGATCCTACCACTGTTACCCGAAACGATCCACCAGAGCGTGTTTTGAGATTTTTTGTTGTTTTCAAGATTGATCCGGACTTAAGAAAAACTTATTTAAATAGTAGTAGTAGAGGCTGTGGAAACTGTGGAAAAGATCGTCAAATCAAACTGGGATAGGAATTAAGGACTTTTTCACCTGTGGATAACTTGTGGAAAAAAATGGGGTATTTCCACAGAGTATTTATACTTAGTCATTCTTTCCACGATCGCTAGATCGTTATGAACTGATTTTCCCCAGGATTATCCACAGAAAATAGGGGGTTTTTCCACAGGCGATCTTTGAGTTTACAAAACTTTACAAGATTTAAACTCAAAAATTTACTGACGTAATTTAGAAAAAGAAGACTAATTTGAAATATTTAAACACATTAAATACGCTTTTTTGGAAAAACCTTCAATTCTTTACTGATAAGACAACCTGATCAATAGACAAAATTATTTGCAGCAAAAAGCAGTCTGAAAGAGTGATTTCAGACTGCTGAGTTGAGGCTAATTTTTCTAGGATTTGTGACGTGATTGGCTTGCTTGGTTAATGCGATCGCTCAACTGACGCAGCGTTTGCGCCATAGAGGTGTCGTTTTCCTTCAGTTGGGCAATTTTATCGCAGCTATACATCACCGTTGTGTGGTCTTTGCCGCCAAACACTTCCCCAATTTTAGGCAGGCTTAACCCGGTATGGTGGCGCATCAGATACATCCCAATTTGTCGGGCTGTACTCACTTCACGCCGCCGCGAATGACCTTTCAAATCCTCAATTGGCACACTAAAGTTTTCTGCAATAATAGTCATCACTTCAGCGGGAGAGGCTTCTACTTGCTCTACAGGTGGATTTAGCACAGGTGAAATGTTTGCCACCGTCATCGGCAACCCAGAGATAGAAATGTAAGCAACTGCCCGAATCAGCGCTCCTTCTAGCTCTCGAATATTGGAGGTGTAGCTAGAAGCGATGTATTCAATCACATCGCGGGGCAGACGCATATTTTCATACTCAGCTTTCTTTTGCAAAATTGCCATTCGGGTTTCTAGATCGGGCGATTGAATGTCGGCAATTAAGCCCATGGAAAATCGTGAGCAAAGCCGCTCTTGTAGCCGAGGAATTTGATTGGGGGGGCGATCGGATGCCAGCACAACCTGCTTCCCGGCTTCATGCAAGGTGTTAAACGTGTGAAAAAACTCTTCCTGAGTATATTCTTTGCCTTCAATGAACTGAATGTCATCCACTAACAGCACATCTGCCGCGCGATAGTGTTCTCGAAAGCTCTGCATACTGTCACGCCTGATCGCCGTAATCAGATCGTTGGTAAATTGCTCGGTAGACACATAAAAAACTCGCGAACTGCGGCAGATTTCTAGACGGTAATGCCCGATCGCTTGCATTAAGTGGGTTTTGCCTAATCCAACGCCACCACACAAAAACAGCGGATTAAACTCTCGACCGGGCGATTCTGCCACTGCCAGCGATGCCGCATGAGCCATACGGTTATTAGACCCAACGACCAAACGAGAAAAGACATATTTTGAATTGAGATCGCTAGAGCGGGGGCGATCGGTCGGTTCAGGTGAAACGGTCATATCAGGAACCTCCATCGGGCTGGTCAAATCGGCAAGGTTGGGTTCCATCGGCAACGCCCAGAAGAAATCAGAATCTACCGGATTGCCCTCGTCATCGCAAGCAACGGTCATTTGAATTTCGATCGGACGATCCAAAATTTCCTGAACTACGTCCGTTAGCGTTTTGATGTAATACTTCTGCAACCACTTACGGGCAAAGGGGTTAGGCGTTCGTAAAACGAGCCGTTCTTCGCTCAACTCTTCGACGATCGCTGTTTTAATCCATGCCTCAAACGTGGGGCGACTCAGCAAAAGCTGGAGACGGTCTAGGGCTTCTGCCCAAAAATTTTCAATCGCCGTTGCTTCCACAACTGACCTCATGTTTTAGAGAACGTTAGTGAAAATGAGCAAGCTGTATTCTGAGGAGAACATTCTGAGGAGAACTGTAAATAGCTCTCTAAATTCTTCCGGCTTGCCTACAAACTAGGAAGCCATACTTTTATGAATAGCCACTCTAGCATAGGCAAAGCTCTAGAAATAGCGGTTGAACATTTTTGAAGCTCTACTAATAGAGTATCAAACATGAAGTTATGGCGAAGGGGACGCAGATACAAAACGCCAAAAAATTGCTTTAACAGGACAACAGTTAAAGCAGCATACAGTACTCAACCCCTGAAAAGTTAGGCAACCTTGAAGATATTTAAATGTTGACGAAACCGAAACACTTGTGCAGGCGAGATCGCCAAATTCATCATGGGTTATCTGCGATTCATTTTCACCCTAGCCTTCTTTCCCGGTGAAAGTTGGCGCGGCTTCAATCTTCTCTACGGGGGTTGGTTTGGCTTCGGGAATGCTCGCTTCTAACTTCAAGCAGTTCTTGCCATTGACCTGCAACCGATATTCCACCCGATCCATCAATCGGTTTAAAATCAGCCAGCCATAGCCGCTTTCTTGTTTGGCTTCTGGGGTGGGAGGCAGGTAGGTAGACAGGTCAAACCCTTGCCCGTGATCCCAAATTTCTAGGGCAATGTCGCGATCGCGGAGTTCCAACCGAATTAGAACAGGTAAGTTAGGCTGATCTTTGTGAGCATGGCGGACTACGTTTGAATAAGCTTCTACCAACACTAAGCGAAGACGGTTTGATTGTCGGGGCCAGTCTACATGGTCGCCTAGCTCAACCTCTAAACTACCTAAGAGCCAGTTCTCGACGATGCTCAAAAACTGTAGGTCGCTGGGGATGTGAAGTTCAGTTCTCATTGGCTACAGAACCTCCAAAGAAAGAATAGTTTGATCGTCTTCTTGTATATCATTGTGCGATCGAATCTGGGCAAGCAATGCGTTCAGATCCAAGGAGGCTGGCTCTTGAATTAATAATTGCCATAAACCAGTTTGTTGCAGCATGGCATTCGCTTTATGGGTTCCATTAACGGCTTCCGCATTGTGGATGGTGGCTTCGGTAATGCCATCGCTAGTCAGCAACAAAATCTCACCAGAGTTGAGATCTGTGCTGCCAGCCGCAGCCTTCCAATCAGGCAAGATGCCTAAGGGCACCCCCCGCACTTTCAGATAATTCGGTTCAATTGTCACGGGCTTTCCTTGGGCGAGATGGGCTGAAACTGTTTCTCTTGACCAGACCATGGGATAAATGTGCCCGGCGTTGGCATAAATCAGCGTGTGGGTTGACGGGGTGTAGCAGACTAAAACCATCGTGATGAAACAGTTGGTGCTGACTAAATCTTCAGACAAGCTGCGATTTAAGTTTTGCATCACAACATGAGGTTCTGGCGGCATTTCCTGAGAAAGCTCTCGCCTTAAAACAGAAATCGCGCTTGCCATAAATAATGCAGCCGGAACGCCCTTGCCAGACACATCTCCCACGGCTAGCCAAACATCGCCTTGGGGATGGGCATAGACTTCAAAAAAGTCTCCGCCCACCTCTCGTGCCGGATAGCAACACGCTTGGACTATCATGCCATCCAGTTCTGGTAAAGTTTGCCGCAAGAGATTGCCCTGAATTTGACGGGCAACTTCCAACTCGGCGCGCATCTGTTCGGCTTGTGTTTGCGTTTGCAGATAGAGCTTTGCTTGGGAAATGGCAAGGGCGGCTTGCCCGGCAACTTCTTGAATCAGGATAATGTCTTCTTTAGACCAGGGTGCGCCATTGAGCGATCGATGTATGGCAAAGACCGCTAGAAAATCTTGCTGATAGGTGATGGGAACAATTAAATGGTGGGGGCTGCTTGCGGGCGGGTCGGTCTGAATTTGGCGGGTGCTCAGAACCTTTTGAATGAGGGGATCGTCGATAGACAGAGGGTGAGGCATGGGGCTACTCTTGTCTGCGATCGCCGAGTAATAAAAAACTTCAGCCGTCAGACGATCGCCTTCTACCGGTTGCAGAATACATTCACTGGCGCTAAAGGTTTGCCCTAACGTGGCTGCGATCGTGTGCAGCATACTGTTGTAATCGAGCGATTCACGGATAGCAGTGGTGACAGCGTTGAACAAAGACTCTCGACGGAGGGCGCGTCTTAGTTCATTCGTCCGCTGTTTGACAATACTGTAGGTTTCGCCCGCTTGCTGAATCACCACCTTGAGTTGATCGGGCACCCAGGGCTTGGTGATGTACTTAAACACCTTCCCGGCATTAATCGCTTCCACCAAATCTTCAACGTCGGTGTAGCCAGTTAGCACAATCCGAATCGTATCGGGATAGCGATCGACGGTTTTGCTGAGAAATTCAGTGCCTAGCATTTCCGGCATTCGTTGGTCAGAGATGATGATCGCCATCTCGCCCTGATCTTCTAAAATTTTCAGCGCCGCGATCGCGCTTTCTGCCCTAACGACTTCAAAATCTCGCCGAAAAGTCCGGTATAACAGCGCCAAATTGTCTGGTTCATCATCAACGACCATCAACTTCAGCTTGCGATCGATTTCCTCAGCCATGCGCTACCCCAACCTTGTACATCATGGCAAATTGCAGCCTCATCGCCATTATGCCCTGTGCGTGTCTAACTCAAAATACCCCAGATAACAGTCAAGCTAACAGGCAAGACAAATTACGAGAGGGAATAGAGTGCAGGGAACTCAAAACTCAAAATATCTCCTACAGAGACGCTACGCGTTGGCAAAGCCAGTCCGAAGGACTTACAAAACTCAAAACTCAAAACTCAAAACTCAAAACTCAAAACTCAAAATATTTCCTACAGAGACGCTACGCGTTGGCAAAGCCAGTCCGAAGGACTTACAAAACTCAAAACCTTCCCCTCCTCCCCTTATTTGCGGCGAAATTGGTAGGATTCGTTTTTTGCGCCCCACACTTGTTTGCCTTGAGCATCGAA
>JBGSWI010000105.1:0-36232 GCA_041752515.1 Leptolyngbyaceae cyanobacterium
TGCGCCTACTCTCACCGTAGCTGTAGTGGCTTGTGCCGTTCAACGTGTCTTGAGTCCAGAGGGAGAAGAGGTTTGCTCTAGCAACAGTCTATCAAAAAGCCGTCCTAGAAGGACGGGGCTTGTACCCATTTTTTTGGTCAACGAAATCCCGCAACTCCTGAATCTGCTCTTGGGTCGGTGCAGTGCCACCTTTGGTTGGGAGCCAGCGATGGGGTAATCCTGCCTGCTCATACAAATCCAGGTTAGATGGATCATCCATGACAGAGACGATCGCGCCCACGCCAGTCTCTTTTAACTCAGCGATTTCTTCCGGTGCGGGTTTTCGCACTCCTGCCAGTTTGTCAGGAATGACCCACCACAAATTTTCAGAAATTGGTTGTTCCATCGGTCTATCCTCCTATGATGCGTCTGTGAGTACTTGTAGAAATGAGGTTTGGGCGGCTGGAAGTTCAACCTGGGAACTGGCATTTAGAATCGTTTTGATCGCATCCGCATAAGACCAACCCGACCTGATCAAGTAGGCGGCTAGGATTGTCCCTGTCCGATGTTTGCCCGTACTGCAATGAACCGCAACCGCATGACCCAATTGGTTCTGATCAGCCACAAAGTCCTGAAAATCCTGAAGTTGCGACTGACTTGGGACGGAATCAATTTCAATCGGTAGCCAAATCGAGGGAATATTTGTTTGCTGATACAAATCCAGATTGGAAGAGTCATGAAACACGGAAACGATCGCGCCCACTCCTGCGTTTTTCAGCTCGACCAGTTCCTCAGCCGTGGGCATCCGAACACCTGCCAATTTGCCCGGAATTGCCCACCAGAGGTTTTCTTCAATCAACTGTTTTGGCTGCGCTGTCATCAATCACCTCTATTAAACGGGAGAGGTTTGTAAGGACTGAATTAAGCCAACCACCCGCTCCTTAACCTGATCACGCACATGAGGGAAAATTTCTGGATTCTCAGCCGGATCATCTAATTGCCAGTCTTCAAATACTTCTTGTGTGATCCACTCAGGCGGTAAATTGACACCACAGCCGCACAATGAAATGACCACATCAAAATCTTCCGCTTTGAAGTCGCTCAATGGTTTTGACGTTTGGTCGGTGATGTCGATGCCAACGTCTTTCATCGTGGCGATCGCCTCTGGGCGCACTTGGCTGGCTTCCAAACCAGAACTGGTCACATTGATTTTGCCAGCACCGAAATGTTTAGCAAATCCTTCTGCCATTTGCGATCGGGCAGAATTTTTCTTACAGACAAACATGACTCGCTTCATACTCTAAGCCTTCTCTCAACCGGATTGAACTAAGTTAACGATAGGGACTCGCACAACGCGGATCGCGCAGTGATGCTTTTTCGGGTTCTCTTGGAAACCACATCGCAGTTCGTTTACAAAATTCCACTAGCATTAGCATCACAGGAACTTCAATCAGAACTCCTACTACCGTTGCCAAAGCAGCACCAGAATTCAAGCCAAACAACACAACGGCAGTGGCGATCGCCACTTCAAAGTGATTACTCGCTCCAATTAACGCCGCTGGTGCAGCATCCTCATAAGACAGTTTCATGCGCTGGGCGGCAACATAGGAGATCAGAAAAATGAAATTGGTTTGAATAAACAACGGGACTGCAATCAACAAAATATGCAGAGGATTTTTGACAATCAACTCACCTTTGAAGGCGAATAGTAATACTAGCGTCACTAACAACGCACCAATCGCGATCGGACCTAGATACTTGAGAAACTCCCGCTCAAACCATTCTCGCCCTTTGTATTTGAAAATCCAGTAGCGTGAATACATTCCCGCAATCAGCGGCAAACCCACATAAATCAGAACTGAAAGGGCGATCGTTTCCCAGGGTACAGTTAAATCGTTGGCAGCCAGCAACCAGCGACCGAGGGGAGCGTATAGAAACAACATCGCCAGGGAATTCACCGCTACCATGACCAGAGTGTGTCCCTGATTGCCATAGCAAAGGTAGCCCCACATCAACACCATTGCAGTGCAGGGAGCAATCCCGAGCAAAATTGTCCCAGCAATATAGGAGTTTGCTAAAGGAACTTCTACACCTCGAATGATTTCTGTCCCTGTAATCAAAGGACGAAACAGCCACCCTAAAAAGAACTGAGAAAAAGCTACCATCGTGAACGGCTTAATCAGCCAGTTGACCACCAGGGTAAGAATCACAGGTTTGGGCGTGCGGATTGCCTCTTTTGCCTGGGTGAAATCAATTTTTACCATGATGGGATACATCATGAAAAATAAACAAATGGCGATCGGGATCGACACCTGGTAAACACTCATGGCATCCAGAGCGGTAGCTATCCCTGGAAAGAATCTGCCCAATAAAATCCCAGCGATGATACAGAGAAACACCCAAACGGTCAGGTAGCGTTCAAAAAAGCTGAGATTACTCCCTGCTTGCACGGCTGACGAACGCGTATTAGATCTATTTGTACCCATCTCTAGTCCTTCCTTATGTCAGCGAGTCTATCAAGCGGCAGCAAAATCCAATCAAACATCAAGAAAAATTGATGCGATATGAGGAGTGTACCGCAACTAAGGCGTACTGGCTTGTTCCTCTTGGAATACTGTTTGTCGTCGTAGCAGTTCTTCAACCGTGATGTTTGGTTCAGGCACACCTTCAAACGCCGTGCCGATTTCGCCGCGTGTAAATTGAATATCTGCCAACCGATAAGCATCTTCTGGCAACGGCAAATAGCCAACCGTTTCAACTAGGCTGGGTGCATTTTTCAGATAGAACTCCACAAATGCCCGTAACTCTGGCTTATCTTGAGCGGCTTTTGAGTTGACATAGATAAACAACGGACGTGAAAGGGGCTGATAAGTGGCGTTTTTAATTGAGCTTGCCAAACAAAAAGGTTACACGATCGTTTACAGCCGTGAGGAATTACTCGCCCTACCCAACACCACGACCAAAATCTTAGGAATTTTTGCCGCAGAAGACACCTACAACGATATCAATGAGGAAGAGCTAAAGAAGCAGATCCTACCGACCTATGAGGCAAGTGCGCCCACGGTGGCTGAGATGCTTGATGTTGCATTGCAACGCATGACCCAAAAAGGCAAGCCATTCTTCGTGGTTTTAGAAGAGGAAGGCACAGACAACGGCGTTGCTGAATGGCGATATGAATTGCCCTCATCCCCAGCCCTTCTCCCTAGGGAGAAGGGAGCCAGAAATCTTGTCCCCTCGCCCGTTGGGAGAGGGCTAGGGTGAGGGCGCATTTCAGAATTCATAGACTGATTCAGCAACGCCCAGACAACTTCTCTAATGTGAATAATGCATGAGGGGCGATCGAAGCAGCAAAACGGGCAGACTATGCGATCGCGTGGTCAGGTTTCAATGATAATGCAGGGGCGATCGTGTCAAAAGCTCACGGACTAAATGCATCCCAACTGCGCGGCGCGATCGACAATACAGAAATCTATCGGCTCATGTACGGTACTTTGTTTGGTACACTGCCCCCGGACCTTTTACTGGTGGATGAACCCACTGCCAGCCTAGACCCTAAAACCGCCCGTCAAATTATGCGGCTCATTACAGAACTCGCTCAAGAACGAAGGCTGACGGTTTTGCTGAATATGCACGATGTGCCTCTAGCACAAAAGTTTGCTCAACGAATTGTGGGACTGAAAGCAGGCAGAATAGTCTACGACGGGTTTCCTGATCAACTGACAACAGAGGTACTCACAGAAATTTATGGGGAAGAAGATGGGACAATCACCCACGCTAGTGTCCTATCAAGAAAATTTTGATGGGTCGATAGCACTGACACGAGCCGCTGATGAAACAGCACTGCGGCACTTTGCTATTTGTCTACTGCTGTCAGTTCATTCGCGATCGCACCCAAGGGCAATTTATCTGGGACGCACCCCAGCAAGCGGGTGAGATGATCAATCGGGCACTCCCACCCGAATGGAATTACCTACCTCAACTCTGCATTCCGCTATGGGAAACATTGAACATTGCGACATTAGGAACCCTGCTTGGCATGGCGATCGCCCTTCCGACTGCTTTCCTCGCCGCCCATAACACCACACTACATCCCCTCGTGTGCCAACTCGCCTTACTGTTCATCGTCACTTCTCGCTCTGTCAATTCCCTAATCTGGGCATTGCTGCTTGTGGCAATTGTGGAACCCGGCGTACTTGCCGGAGTGATAGCGATCGGGCTGCGATCGATTGGCTTCATCGGCAAGCTGTTTTACGAGGCGATCGAAAAAATTAACCCGGAGCCTGTGGAAGCCATTACTGCAACAGGAGCTAGCCAGATACAAATTTTGAGCTATGCGATCGTGCCTCAAGTGCTTCCCAGCTTTGTTGGAATTAGCCTATTCCGCTGGGACATCAACATTCGCGAATCAACCGTTCTGGGATTAGTTGGAGCAGGGGGAATTGGGTTCAGCTTGAAAGCTCCATCGCCGTTTTGCGCGGGTCACAGGTCAGTGTAATCTTGCTAGCCGTGGTTCTCATGGTGTCACTCAGCGAGTGGATTTCGGCACGAGTAAGGCGTTCAATTATCTAAGCAATTGGTTAAACTGAAGACACTAACGGACACGCTTGACCAATGGCTAAAGGAAATAATGAAACAGTCGCTTTGCTACTCACCTTCCTGATTACCGCAGGATTGGTAGGAGGTGGTCTCTGGTTTGTTGGCAAAAATTTCCTTCCTCAACTGAGTGGAACACTGTTTTCCACATCCCCCCCAACCCCAACCCCACAAAACTCAGAGCCAACGACAAACACGCTCAATCTAGATACCTCTTTGCCCAACCCAGCGGTATTAAGTATGGATGGTAGTGTCACAATGGTGGCGCTAGTAAAACAGCTTCAGATTGCTTACACGCAAGTCAATCCCTCACTACAAACAACGTATGGAGTGCCGGATGGTAAGCCCAATGGCACTAATGCTGGGATTCGCAACCTGATTGATGGCAACGTTGTGATGACAGCTAGCTCGCGCCCACTCAAGCCCAAAGAGTATGAAACAGGGTTGCAAGGAGTCCCTATTGCCAAGGACGCTTTGGCGGTAGTAGTGGGGCTGAACAACTCCTACAAAGGTGGACTGACAAGCCAGCAACTTAAGCAGATTTTTCAAGGACAAATCACTAATTGGTCGCAGGTTGGTGGTTTAGATTTACCAATCAAGGTAATCAACCGTTCGCCCAACAGTGGTACTTACACATTCTTTCAGGATGTCGTTTTGCTCGGACAGCCTTTTGCACCCGACGGATCTAAGTTCAAAACCGCCAAACAAGACGAAACTACACCCTTGTTGCAAATGCTGGGTAAAGACGGAATCACCTACAGCACTGTGCAGCAGGTAGAAAAGCAACAAACAGTTCGGATAGTGCCGATCGACGGCGTACAGCCTACGGATCAAAATGCGGTCAGAAATGGTACTTATCCAATTAGTCGAGTTGTTTATCTAGCAGTCCCTCAGAACACTAGCCCAGCCGTCAAGCAGTTTATTGACATGACGCTCTCTCCTCAAGGGCAGCAGATTGTTCAACGAGTGGGCTTCTTGCCATTGTAAAAACGAAGAAATTACCACATATTCGATTAAAGTTTGTCGCACTGTTATTTCAATAGTTGTTGAAGAGTTAAAGAGTAGGGTATAATTAAAATCATGGAAAGAGATACTGCCACTACCATTTTTGAGTCGCTCTCCTCAGGCGTGCGGCTTGATGTGTTCCGGCTCCTAGTCAGAAAGGGAGACGAGGGCATGGTGGCGGGGGAGATTGCCACAGCCCTGGATGTGCCGCCCAGCAATCTCTCCTTTCACTTCAAGGCGCTGACCCACGCTGGACTGTTGACCGTAGAGCAGGAGGGGCGATTTCAGCGCTATCGGGCTAACACGGCGCTGATGATGAACCTAGTAGCCTATCTAACGGCTGAATGTTGCGTGGATAGCCTGGATCAATGCCCAGGCGTATCGGTGGGGTCAAATTGCTCAACAGAGGAACAACTCCTGACCGCGCTAGCTCCTGGAAAATCTTGACCCTTCTTTGCCTTACCGTTGGCTCAGATCCAAGACGATCTCGATCAACTGAAGCAGAAGCTCGATCTGATTAACCCCGCTTTACCATGACCTTTATTTCAATAGTTATTGGAGAATCAAAATGAAAACCATCCAAGTGTATGACCCGGCACTGTGCTGCAACACCGGAGTGTGTGGTGCCGATGTCGATCAAGCGTTAGTCAATTTTTCGGCGGATGTGGATTGGGCAAAGCAAGCCGGAGCGCAGATCGAGCGGTTTAATCTGTCCCAACAGCCCCTGACCTTTGCCGAAAACGCATTAGTAAAGCGCGCTTTAGAAAAAACTGGAGAAAAGGCGCTGCCCCTAGTGATAGGGGATGGCGAAGTGTTGCTGTCGGGGCGCTATCCCACCCGCGAGGAACTAGGCGTGTGGATTGGGGTTTCCCCCAGCCCTGCGGTTCAACCTGATCCAAAAACCAGCGGTTGCTGTGGCTCTAGCGCCAGCACCCCGACCCCAGCAACCACTAAAAGCTGCTGCTAAATCAGCCTCAGGTTCGCTCCATCGCTTCAGCACTACTAAGGTATCACCCATGAAATTTCTCCAGAACCCACCGCGCTATCTGTTCTTTACGGGCAAGGGGGGCGTTGGTAAAACCTCGATCGCCTGTGCCACTGCGATTCAACTGGCTGAGGCAGGGCAGCGCGTGTTGCTGGTCAGCACCGATCCAGCGTCCAATGTCGGTCAAGTCTTTGGCGTGGACATTGGCAACCAAATCACCGCTATTCCTGCCGTGCCCAGGCTTGCTGCCCTGGAAATTGACCCCCAGGCGGCGGCTCAAGCCTACCGCGATCGCTTGGTTGGTCCTGTGCGGGGCGTACTGCCCGATGCCGTGGTCAAGGGCATTGAGGAGCAGCTTTCGGGGGCTTGCACCACCGAAATTGCTGCCTTTGATGAGTTCACCGCTCTGCTGACCGATGTGGCTCTGACCATTGACTATGACCACGTCATTTTCGATACGGCTCCCACAGGACACACCATTCGGCTGCTGCAACTGCCCGGTGCGTGGAGTGGTTTTCTAGACAATGGCAAGGGTGATGCCTCCTGCCTTGGACCTCTGGCAGGACTCGAAAAGCAACGGGTGCAGTACAAAGCTGCCGTCGATGCGCTGGCAGATGCTCAGCTTACACGGCTGGTGTTGGTGGCGCGCCCTCAGCAGGCGAGTCTGCGCGAAGTGGCGCGCACCCATCATGAGCTGGCTACCATTGGCTTATCAGAGCAGCACCTCGTCATCAACGGAATTATGCCCCCCAGCGAGGCGGCGCGGGATGCATTGGCGGCGGCGATCTGCGATCGCGAGCAGTCGGCTCTATTGTCCATGCCTGACGTACTCAAGCCCCTAGCCTGCGACCGACTAGCGCTCAAGCCCTTTAACCTGGTTGGGCTGGATGCCCTGCGGCAGTTGTTTGTGGACACGACTGCGCCCCTGGTCTTTCCGCAAGATGCGCCGATCGCCCTGGAAGCCCCCAGCCTTGCAACCCTGGTGGATGACATCGCCGCCAACGGCCACGGGCTAATCATGCTGATGGGCAAAGGCGGTGTCGGCAAAACCACTATGGCGGCAGCCCTAGCGGTGGAGTTAGCCGAACGCGGTCTGCCAGTACACCTCACCACCTCTGATCCGGCGGCTCATCTGACTGAAACCCTGAGCGACGCATTGGACACCCTCAAGGTCAGCCGCATTGACCCGCAGGTAGAAACCGAGCGCTACCGCCACGAGGTGCTAGCCACCAAGGGAGCTAAGCTTGACACCGAAGGTCGGGCGCTGCTGGAGGAAGATCTGCGATCGCCCTGCACCGAAGAAATTGCCGTGTTCCAGGCATTCTCGCGGGTCATTCGCGAGGCGGGTAAGAGCTTCGTGGTGATGGATACCGCCCCCACCGGTCATACCCTGCTGCTGCTCGATGCAACCGGAGCCTATCACCGCGAAGTTACCCGCCAGAATGGCGACAAGGGGCTGAACCTAACCACGCCCATGATGCGCTTGCAAGATGAACGGCAAACCAAGGTGCTGCTCGTCACCCTGGCAGAAACCACCCCGGTCTTAGAAGCCGCCCATCTCCAGGATGATCTGCGTCGGGCAGGGATTGAACCCTGGGCTTGGGTGATCAACCAAAGTGTAGCCGAGGCTCACCCCGAATCCGCCCTGCTGCGCCAGCGCGCCCACAACGAACGGGCTGAGATTGAAGCGGTAGCCCATCGCCATGCTCGGCGTTATGCGGTGGTGCCCCTGCTGAAGCAAGAACCCATCGGCGTAGACCGTCTCCGCAACTTAATTCATCCGCAGACGGTGACCGTCCCCTTAGGGGTCTAACACCTTTCCCATGAGGTAGCTGTAGCGCTAGATGTCATGAGCTTTTACCAGGTGTCGATTCCCATCGCCATCTGCTTGTTTTTCATGATGTACCCGATCATGGTGAAAATTAATACCAAACGCGATGTGTAACTAAGTTCTTGCAAGGAAAGCCCCACTGGACAATGCTAGAACTCAGCCGCACATCGCGTGAAGTTTGAGTTTGGAATTGCTGGCAAGGAATGCTGCCATTCCCGATCAACCTCTAAATCGATTCAGAAAATCCCTATGCTGTAATGCATAAGTTGATTCTTGAAGGATTGCTTGAATTTGTCTCGATGAAACGTTGTTTCCTTGGCTGATGACTTTACCATTAATCACTAAGGCAGGCGTGCCGCCCAGTCGTCGTCGTTGGACTTCTTCTGGGTCAGTGATGCAGTTTACATTTGCAGCAATGCCAAGTTTGGCGATCGCCGTCAATACATTGTTTTCCAGGAAATGACAGTTTTCATTGCTGTTGCCAATAATTTCAATGTGAGGGGTATCCATCGATTTGTTTCTCCAGACCAATACAATCAAGTTAGTGAGAACAGTTTCAACCGTTTAAGAGTTGTTTCACTGTTGTGATAAGTTCCATGGGCTGAAACGGTTTAGCAAGATAAGCATCTGCCCCCTGTTTCATGCCCCAGTAGTGATCAAATTCTTCTGCTTTTGATGAACACATGAGAATGGGTAAGGTGTGCGTTTTGGGGTTTGCCTTGAGGCGACGGCACACTTCGTATCCATTCATCTGAGGCATCACGATATCGAGAACAATGAGATCGGGCGATCGCAGATCGATTTGCTCCAACGCTTCAACACCATTGCTAGCAGTAATAATGATCAGGTGACTGTCTTGCAACAGATGAACAATCATCTCTCGTTGTGTAGGGCTATCTTCAACAATCAAAACCGTTTTCATACCTAACCGCCTCTCCGCCTGCGCAAGTCAAAGAACATTAAATAACAGGCAATGTTAAAACAACATCAATAGTTTAGATCTCACCAATTTTTGCCCTACAATCAAGGCTTTTTAATACTGAAATAACGAGAATTCAAGAATTTTAAGATCGATAAACTCGTGTCCGGTAGCGATCGCCTTGGCAATGCTAGGATAATGCTGCCAATTGGGATAGCGCATCCCACGCGGATCAAAACAGGAAACGGTGTAAGAACCACCGCCCCAATCTACTGGAACAATCCACCAACCTTTATGCAAAACTCCCGCAGTATAGAGATGAATACCACTTCTATACACCCGTTTGAGTAAACCTAAATCAGTACTTTGTGTCATAACACCTCAAAGGACAGAAGCCATTTCTCGAACTCGATCTAGCACAAATCGACGACCTGCTGCGATCGCCTCCTCTGAAGTTAAATATTGGCTCCAACTAATGAAACGTTTTCCCTTTGGGCAAAAACAGCTTGTTGTGTAAAACTGCCCAGAGACGAACGGTACAATAAACCACCCCTGACACTCAATTCCCTGGGCGTATAAATGAATGCCTTTGCCATAAAATCGCTGAAGAGATTCTCGACTAATAATTTTTTTCATTGAATCAATAAGTAGCTGTTCTATCTATGATTTGATTGACAAGCTCTTGACCGGCGCAAATTGCCACCCCAAGGTTTGAATGATAATGCCACTCAAGATATTGATTCCCGTGGGGATCAAAACAGGAAACGGTATAGACTTTCTCACCCCAATCAATAGGAACTAGAAACCATCCTTCATACATCACACCTTGATGGTAGAGATGAATTCCTGCTCCATAGACCTGCCGAAGTACATCTAGCTCATTTGCTTGATTCATAGCGATCCTTAAGTCGGCAAAGGTAAAACAGGTAGAGCTTCAGCCTTGAGAGTGATGAAATATAGCTCAACAGTCAGATCTGGATATCGCTGTTGAATTTTCTGATAGGCACGATTCAAATAATCTTTGTGAACCTGCTGCTCTCTCGCTGGGTCTTGACTTAAATTTGGGTCAATTTTGCTGGCGTAGGCTCCACAATCTTGATGATCGAGAATGATCACTTTTTCGATGTGGTGCAGTTGTCGAGATAAGGCAAGTTGATCCCAAAACGCTTCTGCTTCGGCTGTATGTGGAAATCCTGTCAGTGCCAGAGAAGCTCCTGCCAAAGCTGTCCAATCATACTGATTATTTAGATGCTGAAGTGCTAAAAAGGATCGCTCGGATTCGAGAAATCGGAAATCAATGCAACTGAGTACTAACGCTTTGGCTTGATGTTCTGTTGCTTTGGCAGGCTCAGCCACCATTAAAAGAGGAAATGCGATCGCAACCCCGGATAGGAGCGATCGCAAAAACCAACGGCGATCGCCTTGATGGATCTGACCGCAATGACAAAAGCTAATCGGTGCTGAATTAGAAGTGTGTTTCATAGGTTATCTATTCGTTTAATTGTTCAAGTCTTTCTGCAATCATGGTTTTAATAATCGATAGGTGCAGATGAAGTGCCAACCATTCCATTTCAAACGTTTCTGCTCGATCAGAACTTTGAAGATGCTGAATGTGCTGACTAATTTCTACGATCCGTCGCTGAATAGCCTGCAAAAACTCATCATCAGGTGGGCTAATGTAGGCGGGTAATTCAGGGGAATTGTTAGCCAAGTAATTTACAAGTTTCATCATGGTTGGGAAGTAAAAAGTTAGAAATCTAAAATCATATTTATCAACAAACTATACCCGTGGTTCAAATCATAAAACCCATCAGCAAATTGAATCGCAGGCTCTCCTTCAGCGTGAAACTGATTCTCATCATCGAGAGTAGTTTGCTGGGTCGCCTAAAGACAATACAGAGATCATGGTAGGGAAAGAGCCAGCCACTCTGCTGACCTAGAGCTTGCAGCAATGCCCAAGTCCGTTCGTTGTGAGCATAGTGGAACACCGAAATGAAAAAATCGAACCAACTACCATGACAGTCTTGCCATAGCTGCGGCTGAAGACAGTTGTCAAGCTTCTCCCAGAGCCATTTTTGAGGATAGTCCACCCATTGCTCTTCTAACTGACTTTGCAACAGGAACCCTAAGTTGCTGGCAACCTGGCTTCCGGTTAGCCGCCAAAGTTGATGGTCGAAATCTTGCAAAAGTGGCTCCTGTTTCAGCAGCGACCCAAGCAAGTTTTCTAATTGGCATCGAATTGAATGACTTGCCCGGTCAAAAATGCCACTGCTTAAAGCGGCGTAAGGGCTATCAAAAAACCGAATATCGGGTTGGCGTAAGCCCAGTTTGGTATAGAGATCCCTAAGGAGTGATGTTACCAGTGTGGAGTCAATGGTCTCGGTAGAAAGGGTCATCTTACGCCACTTGGCTTGATATGTCGGAATCAGGGCTTCTTGTTCCAGAGTTGACAGGGTTGCTTTGGCGGCTGACATACTGCCGACTCCTTCAGGTTTTAGAGAACTTAGGCAACTCATTCTTCCGATCGCAGGCTTGAAACTAATTCTCGTTTGCAGGCTTCTAAATCAGGGTTTAACGCACAAATAGCCGCATCCGTAGTTTCAAAACAGTTTTCTCGTCCGATTTTGTCAAGCAAGCCACTGCGGTCTAGCAGCTTTTGAACTTCGGGTTGCAAGCCACTAAGGAGTAGGCGGCAATCGTGTCGTTTCAGGTCGCGGTAGATATCTTCTAGCGCAACGAGTCCCGTCGTATCCATGTTGGGCACAAACCGCAATCGTAGAACGAGATACTTCACTTCAGGTTCATCCCGCAAGAAGGTGACGAAGCGTTCAGCCGCCCCAAAGAACACAGGACCATCCACCCGATAAACGGCAATTTGTTTGCTCAATTCGAGGGGCACACCGGGCGGAAATGCCTCGGTTTCAGGAACTTTGCCTAGACTCAAATCACTCATGCGCTTGATAAACAATGCTCCGGCTGCAATCAGCCCCACTTCCACTGCCAATACCAGATCAAAGAAAATAGTGACTGCCCAGGTGAGCATCATCACGGAAAAGTCTGCGTAAGTCGCTCGCAGTAGCAAACCGATCGCCTCCCACTCAATCATCCGTACACTCGTCACCATCAAAATGCCAGCCAGCGCTGCCAAGGGCACCTGAGCCGCTAACGGAGCTAGTGTAAGCACAATCGCCGCGAGAGCTAGCCCATGAATCACGCCAGATAGTCGAGTTTTGCCCCCCGATCGCACATTCACAGCGGTGCGCGCGATCGCCCCGGTTGCTGGAATACCCCCAAAGAAGGGTACTATCATATTTGCCAACCCTTGACCGATCAACTCGCGATCGCTGTTGTGCTTTTCACTGACCGTCATGCCATCTGCGACCACTGCCGACAGCAACGACTCGATACTGCCCAATGCCGCTAACGCTAAAGCTGGATTAATCAGTTCTCGAATCAGCCCAAAATCATTCCAATGGGGAATTGACTGAGGCAACGGTAAAGATTGAGGAATCACCCCAATGGTAGGAACATCAAGGTGAAAGAAAGAGGCGATCGTCGTTGCTAAAACCAACCCCACCAGGGAACCCGGTACGATAGTGGTAATCCGCGCCCAAAAAAGCTTAATGACGATCACGACTGCTGCCAAGCCAACCGCCGCCCAATTTAACCCTTCTAGATGCGTCACGGTTTGCCATAATCCGGGCAGAAAATGTTCGCTACGGGGGAGTTGCAGCCCAAAAAAGTTGTTCAACTGTCCGCAAAAAATGATTACCGCAATACCATTGGTAAAGCCTGCGGTCACGGGATAGGGAATGAATTTCACTAATTGACCCAGTTTGGCAACCCCCAGAGCAACCTGGATGATACCTGCCATTACCCCGGCAATCCACACCTTCTCAATGCCATACTTGGAGACAATGCCAATCAGGATAACCGCCATTGCTCCAGTGGGACCCGTAATCTGGACGGGAGACCCACCAAAAACGGCAGCGATAATCCCAGCCACGATCGCCGTGTAAAGCCCTGCTTTCGGGTCTACCCCGCTCGCAACTGCAAACGCTAAAGCTAGGGGAAGGGCAACTACAGCAGCGGTGAGTCCCCCCGTTAAATCACCCCGCCAGTGAGTCAACGAATGACTCATCCAACCTTGCAGATCACCGCTGAACTTATTTATGACTTTCATTGGGTTCAAAGAACCTCCTTCCTTGCAACATCAAATTAGATTTGCCGCCTTCATTCCAGTTGTTCCAAGCTATTACGGATCTCAATCAGGTGATTGTTGAACATTTCCAATGCCCCATCCAGCACCTTGAAGAGTTCCGGATCGCGCACCGAATAAAACACTTGCGTGCCTTTCCGACGGCTAACCACCAGGTTGTAGCGTCGCAAAACCGCGAGCTGCCGAGAAATGGAAGACGATTCCACCTCTAGCCATTCCGCAATAGCATTGACATTGTTCTCGCCGCATCGCAGCATATCCAAAATCTGAATTCGTACCGGACTAGACAGCACTTTGAAGAGTTCCGTCTTGAAATAACTCGGTTTAAAGGGCACACTGAAATCCGTGAACCTTTCTAACTGCATATCTTCATACCTAAGAATCTTCAAAGTCTTGCATATAGACTAACACTCATGCTAGGGTGTGGCAAGCAACAGTCCGTGAGGAGTTTCTTTCTTGCGGGTGCAACTGCTGTTGTCTATGGGTATTCGCAATGGAAGAGGGAACACCCATAGCTATCGTTTCCGGATAAAATATAACAAGCCGAGATGAACTCTCCCCAGTCACACTTTTTGAATCACGGCGAACACTCTTCTCACCATTGGTGTATTGTTCGTCATCTCGCTAATTTCCAAAGCACTGTTTTGATGCAATTCTCTTCTCGTGCAGAAGCAGAGGCTCGTGTGCAGTTTCTAAATCGGAATCGGATACATCCCGCAGCGTCCTACGAAGTTGTATTCGACAAATCTGCGATCGCTAGCCCCAATACCTGGAGTCAGGCAGATGCTGAATATCAAGATCTTTAGTTAAACAGCCTAGAAAATTAATAGCCCATCCATCTTTTTAATCAGAAGAGTCAAATGCTAAACATTAGAATTTTCGATGTCGATCATGGATTCTGCGCGGCAATTCAAAACGGCGACAACCAGATTCTCATTGACTGTGGCTACCACTCTTGCAGCGGATTCTTTCCGATACGATATTTGTTTAGTAACTCTATCCGCCGCCTCAATTACCTGATTATGCCCACTTTCACCGAGGGTAGTTTGGCAGGCTTTTATGATCTAATTGGGCATTCTTTTAGTAACTGCTTTACTATTGATCACTTGCTGGTGAATCCATCTATCGATCGCGACAGCTTACCCGAACTCATTGTGCGGAATTTCCAGACAATCAATTCGCTTAAGTTCCTGAATGATGCCTGTCAGCGCTTTAGTTCTGTGGAGCGCACTGTTCAGCTAGATGATGTAGAACTTTCCTTCTTCTGGAACACCTATCCAGAGTTCCTGGATTTTTCTAATCTCAGCCTAGTCACGTTTCTATCTTCTCAAGGAATCAACATTCTCTTCCCTGGAAATCTGAGAGCAGAAGGCTGGCGCACTCTATTACAGAACTCCAAATTTCGTGAACAGCTTCGCCAAGTTAATGTGCTAGTCGCTTCTAATCATGGGCAAGTAAATGGCTACTGTTCAGAGATCTTTGACTATTGCAATCCTAATTTAATTATTCTCGCTAATCACGATCGCCATCAGGCTTCTCCCAGTGCGATTCGTCAGTATGAACGCCACTTACAGCGGAGTCAGAAATCAGGGCAACCCAGACTGCTGACAACTCGTAGGGCTGGAATGATTACGATTCAACCGTCATCAAAAAATTCTGCACAAGTGATGACTGATCGGTATAGAACGTATCAGTTGCAGTCGGCTGAAGTCTATCAGACAGAAGCCAGAGCTTCAGGTAATTCATAACGCAAGCTGTTTCATTGGGAGTAAGAAAATGTTAGATATCAAGATTTTTGACGTTGATGAAGGGTTCTGTGCGGCTCTTTATACCCACGATCATCACACCATTCTGATTGACTTTGGTTATAGTGTTCGCACTGGGTTTAATCCTTTGCTGTACCTCTCACAGCAGCGCTGCACATCTCTAGATTGCGTGATTGTTCCTGCTTACGGTGAAGAACATCTAGCAGGTCTCTCTAGCTTCCTGAGACAAACACTCATCGACGGGCTAGCCGTTCATTTCCTAGTGGCAAATCCCTCCCTTGCCGCCAAGCAATTTCACGAATTAGATCTAGCGAATCAACGGTTTAGCAATGTGCTAACCACAGACCAGAATTCGCACGGTTCCAAGGTCAGTCAATCCATGAAAATCCATGGGATTGATTTCTCTTTTTTCTGGAACAATCAATCAGACGTTCAGAATACTCACAACCTCAGCTTGGTCACGTTTGTATCCTATCGAGATATCAAAATTGTTTTCCCCAGCGATTTAGAAGTGGAAGGGTGGCGGGCACTGCTCAAGGATGACGAGTTCTGCAATCATCTGCGGCATCTCAATATGTTTGTCGCAGCGAATCACGGGCGAGAAGAAAGCTATTGCCCTGAAGTATTTGATTACTGTAAACCTGAAATCATTATCATCTCCAATGAATCCAACCAGCGAGTTTCGCCAGATATGCTGAATCAATATCGGAAACACGCCAAGGGCTGTTCAGAAAGCGTTTGCGATCAAAAACTGCTGACGACCTACGATGATGGCACGATTACGATTTCAAAATGTTTGGATCGGCTGCGACAGGTGCAAACTCAACGGAAAGCTTATCAGCACTAGCTTTCGTTTAACCGGGCGAATTTTGACTCCAAGGAATGTATGAAAACAATTCTGATGGTTGAGGATATCTCCATGAGTGGTTGTGAGTCGGTGCTGCCAAGCTGAAGAAACCGCGTTGAGTACACACAGTCCCACCTTGGCAGGTTTCTCTCATGAACAGTTCGATGCCGTGGCTGAACTCGCGGATGCCATTAGGGAACTCACGGATCAATGGGGTCGAGTCTAGCAAACGCTTGATATTTATGAATCAAGGCTGCTCCGGACTGACCTCGAAACGTTGCAACTTTACCCGCAACCCGATGCTAATCATTTGAAGCAGTGGCAGGAGTTCATCGAGCGGGTCAGTCATGAACTCGATACGCTAACACTTCCGGTTTAAGTCATCCCGTTTCTTGTATGTGCAACCAGCGCAATGTTAATCTAACTGAAAAGCTCTAAAGATAGTCAGATACTCAAATGCCCTTTAAAGCCAGCCATTTTAAAGCCGATCTGTTCAAGGTGTTGTCTAACCCAGTGCGGATTCAGATTCTCGATGCTCTGCGAATAGGAGAACGCAGCGTGAATGATATTGCAGAGTGGTTGGAAGTAGAACCCTCATCCATATCCCAGCAGTTAGCTGTATTGCGGAGCCGGAACCTGGTTACCAGTCGCAAGCAAGGGAATTTTGTGTTCTACTCAATCCGCGACCCTGCCATTTTTAAGATTTTGGATGCCGCCCTGGAGGTGTTTAACAACCATCTGGTTGATGTGCGAGATGCCCTAGAAAAACTGGAATAAGACCCCTCGAATTAAATTGTATGACCTTGACATTTTCTCTCGATCGCAGTTCCCAGATCAGTAACGGCGATCGCTTATTACGAGCGGCTCGAAATGAACCCGTCGATCGTCCGCCAGTCTGGATCATGCGGCAGGCGGGACGTTACCTGAAAGCCTATCGCAATCTACGTCAGAAATATCCATCCTTTCAGGAACGTTCTGAAGTGGCTGACTTAGCCGTGGAAATTTCTCTCCAACCCTTCCATGCTTTCAAACCGGATGGAGTGATTATGTTCTCCGATATCCTTACGCCTCTACCTGGGATCGGCATTCCTTTCGAGATTATTGAAAGCCAGGGACCCATTCTCCGACAGCCGATTCGTTCTCAAACTCAGGTCGATGCTCTCACCCCGCTGGAGCCTGATGCCACATTGCCGTTTGTTCGCCAGATTCTCAGCACTCTGCGCCAAGAGGTGAAAGAACAGGCAACCGTTCTAGGCTTTGTAGGTGCTCCTTGGACGCTGGCAACCTATGCCGTGGAAGGAAAAAATTCGGTCGATTACAGCTTGATCAAAAGCATGGCATTCCGGGAGCCTGCGCTGCTGCATCAGTTATTAAAAACGCTGGCAGAGGCGATCGCCACCTATGCCAAGTATCAAATTGATTGTGGCGCACAGGTGATTCAAATCTTCGATTCTTGGGCAGGTCGCCTAACGCCTCAAGATTACGAAACGTTTGCCTTGCCCTACCAACAACAAGTCGTTCAGCAAATTAAAGCAACCTACCCCAATGTCCCCTTGGCTCTGTGCGTCCATAACAGCGCTAGCATCCTGCATCTGATGCCCCAATCTGGGGTCGATATTATTCATATCGATTGGGCGATCGATATGGCATATGCCCGCCAACAGTTAGGAGAGATTGTCGTTCAAGGCAATCTTGATCCTTGTGTACTCTTAGGAACTGAAGATTTCATCGCACAGCGCACTCTGGAGGTCATCCGCAAAGCTGGAACAAAAGGACACATTATGAACTTAGGTCAAGGTATTTTACACACCACACCAGAGGAAAACGTCGCGTTCTTTTTTGAGACTGTTAGAAAAGCTTCTCTCTAAAATTGAACATTCAACGTAACAAACGGAGAACTTTGAAAAATACAGCAACTTGTCGATCGCCATAAGGCAGGCTTAGCTTCAAATTTAATTAGCACCAGCTATCACTTGCTTATCCATCAACACAAAGAAAACCCAATTAGGAGAATGTTCATGTCAATTGCCGTTGGAATGCTGGAAACTCATGGTTTCCCTGCTGTAGTCGAAGCTGCCGATGCTATGGTTAAAGCGGCTCATGTCACCTTGGTTGGCTATGAAAAAATTGGTAATGGTCGTGTCACAGTGATTATTCGAGGCGACGTTTCCGCCGTCCAAGCTTCCTTATCTGCTGGCATTGCCTCCGTTAAGCGAATCAACGGCGGTGAAGTGTTGTCCACTCATATCATTGCTCGACCCAGTGAAAACCTGGAATACGTCTTACCCATTCGCTACACCGAGGCAGTTAGTCGCTTTAGAGTGTAGAACATCAGGTGTTAAGCTTCATAACTGAATTGAGAATGCAAAGCTGAATTCTCAATTCTGGCTTGTTAAGCTTTAGAAAACCCCAAAGAAAGATTGATCCTAGTAATTCTCATTAAGAGTCTCCAAAGGCTTGCTTGCTCAACTTTCTGAACGACGGAATGAGGGTTCCAAGGATTCAGGATGATTGAAATCAACCCGTTAGGTGAGAACTATTCTTATATTGAGAATTGCTGTCAAGTTATGAATCACAGCTACTTTAATCGAACTCTGCATCTGCTCGATCACCCTCTCCAAAAGGGTAAACGGCTAATTGGACTGGGAGCTAGTGCCTTCTGGGAATTGTGGCAACGGGTAGAAGAACTGGACAAAGAGACTGGGAGGCAACGGGCAAAGAAGTCTGCCAACGTGATGAGTCGATTGCTGGTGGGTCTGCTGTATCTGCGGCGGCATTGGACGATGCAAGCATTGGCAAAGAGAAATGATCGGTTGCAGTGAAGCGACGGTGTGGAACTACATTCATGAGATGTTGCCTACCTGCGATAAGCATTGTCTACAAGTCTGTTGGAACAATGGCAGCGTTCCTTTATTGGCGACAAAGCTTATGTTGGTCGTCGCAACACAACAACTCCCCACAAGAAGCCGCCCAAAGGAGCGCTAACTCCGGCGCAAAAGCACTTTAACCCTGTTCTTAGTCAGCAACGGGTTTGTGTTGAACACGGGATTCGAGTGCTCAAGATTGTCCGGGTTGTCAAAGGGGTGTTGCCGATGCCCTCATCCGTCTCAAGCGTCTTTACCCACAAATAGAAATCTGACAGACCACTAGGACGGCATCCGACCCTTGGAAAATAGATCGTAGGGATCACTGGTAAGATTCCATCGGTGGGCAGGTGCAAACCAAATTGCGATCGCCGTATGCCTGATCAATCCGCCCTACGGATGCCCAAAACTTATTCTGCCGCGTCCATTGGGTCGGGTAAACTGCCTGCTGGCGCGAGTAGGGATGGTGCCATTCTTCAGTTAGGGCGATCGCGGTGTGGGGTGCATTTTTCAGCAGATTATCCTGGCGATCGCTGCTGCCGTCTTCAATGGCGCGGATTTCCTCACGAATGGCAATCATCACATCACAGAAGCGATCGAGTTCTACCTTAGATTCGCTCTCCGTCGGCTCCACCATCATCGTTCCTGCTACGGGCCATGACACTGTTGGCGGATGAAAGCCATAATCAATCAGCCGTTTTGCAATATCATCAACATCGATATCGGCGGTTTTCTTAAACTGACGCAGGTCGATAATGCACTCGTGGGCGACTAAACCCTGTTTGCCTTTGTATAAAACTGAATAGTGTCCTTCGAGTCGTTTGGCAATATAGTTGGCGCTGAGAATGGCAACCTGTGTGGCTTTAGTCAACCCTTCCGCCCCCATTGCCGCAATGTAAACCCACGAGATCGGCAGGATGCTGGGGCTACCCCACGGTGCGGCTGAAACGGCACCAATGCCCTGCTTACCGCCTACTTGCACGATTGGATGATTGGGCAAAAACGGTACTAGATGCTTTGCGACACCAATGGGACCCATGCCAGGACCGCCGCCGCCGTGGGGAATGCAGAAGGTTTTATGCAGGTTTAAGTGGCACACATCGGCACCAAAATCACCCGGACGACAGATGCCCACTTGCGCGTTCAAATTAGCACCATCCATATAAACCTGCCCCCCGTTAGCATGGGCGATCGCGCAGATTTCTTGAATACCCTCCTCAAATACGCCGTGAGTGGAAGGATAGGTGACCATCAGCGCTGAGAGGGTTGCTTGATGCTGCTCAGCTTTCGCCTTTAAATCAGCAATGTCAATGTTGCCATCGGAGTCGCAACCTACAGGCACTACTTTCATCCCTGCCATGACTGCACTCGCGGGATTAGTGCCATGCGCCGACGTAGGAATCAGGCAAACGGTGCGGTGTTCCTCTCCCCGCGATTTGTGATATTGCCGAATCACGAGCAAGCCCGTATATTCACCTTGGGAACCGGCGTTGGGCTGGAGAGAAACGTCTGAAAAGCCCGTAATTTCTGCTAGCCAGTGTTTTAGCTGGTCAAATAATATTTGGTAGCCCCGCGTTTGATCCGTCGGCGCAAATGGATGAATTTGCCCAAACTCCGCCCAAGTAACGGGCAGCATTTCGGACGTAGCGTTCAGCTTCATGGTGCAAGAACCGAGGGGGATCATTGCCGTTGTCAAGGACAAATCCTTGGTTTGCAAGCGATACATATACCGTAGCAACTCAGTTTCAGACTGATAGGAATTGAAAACGGGATGAGTCAGGTAGGGCGTAGTCCGCTGAAGCGCAGAGGGCACAACAGCATGAAGTGAAGAGGAATGGAAGAGATCCTCTGGCGTAAAATGAACGCCCTGTTCCCCCGCAAAGACTTGGAACAGCGCCAGCAGATCGTCCGTAGAAACGGTTTCATCCAGGGAAACACCAATGCTCTGCTCATCCAGTTGACGCAGGTTAATGTGATGTGAGTGAGCGCGACTGATGATGTCTTTGATACGATTTTCACCCACCTCCACCCGCAGCGTATCAAAGTAGGCTTCAGAACCTAGCAGGTAGCCTAATCGCCTTAATCCTTCCGCTAAGAGAATAGTCAGGTGGTGAACCCGTGTGCCAATGTTTCGCAGCCCTTCAGAACCGTGGTAGACCGCATACATTCCTGCCATGATGGCAAGTAACACTTGAGCCGTGCAGATATTGCTGGTGGCTTTGTCGCGCCGAATATGCTGTTCGCGAGTTTGTAGTGCTAGACGCAGGGCAGGTTGACCTTTCACGTCTTTAGAAACGCCGACTAAGCGACCGGGCAATTGACGTTTGAAGGCTTCTTGGGTGGCAAAATACGCGGCATGAGGTCCGCCGTACCCTAAAGGAACCCCGAAGCGTTGGGTATTGCCGATCGCAATATCCGCTCCAAATTCACCGGGGGGCTTGAGCAAGGTGAGGCTAAGTAAGTCGGCGGCGACGATGACCAGAGCATTCGCAGCGTGGGCGCGATCGCAAAACTCGTGATAGTCAAAAATGGTGCCGTCTGTGGCGGGATATTGCAGCAATGCGCCAAAAATCGGTGGATCGAATGAGAATGTTTCATGATTGCCGATGATCACTTCCAGCCCTAACGCTTTGGCGCGAGTTTGCACCACGGCGATCGTTTGAGGATGGCAGGCTTGAGAAACCCAGAACGTTTTAGCATCGGTTTTGCAGAGTCCATAGCTCATCGACATGGCTTCTGCGGCTGCGGTGCCTTCATCTAGCAGGGAGGCATTGGCAATTTGCAGCCCGGTCAAATCAGTCACCATTGTCTGAAAGTTAAGCAGCGCTTCCAAACGACCTTGGGCAATTTCGGGCTGGTAGGGGGTGTATTGGGTATACCAACCGGGATTTTCTAAAATGTTGCGTTGAATCACGGGCGGGGTGATGGAGTTGTGATAGCCCATGCCGATGAAGGAGCGGAATACCTGATTTTCTTGAGCAATTTCCTTTAGCTCTTGCAGCAGTTCATATTCGCCTTTTTCGGCTTCTAACTTGAGGGAACCTTTCAGGCGAATGGATGGGGGCACTGTGGCTCCAATCAAGCCTTCTAAATCACTGAAACCCAATAGCAGTAGCATTGCAGCTACATCCGTGTCATCTAAACCAATGTGCCGCCGTATAAAGGAATCGGTATATGCCAGCGGATTAGACACAGTATGCAATGATGCCTTTGCTGAAGGGGACAGGCTGTTGTCATCGGGATCGCGGTTGGGTAGGGGGCGATCAGAAAGTACACTGGTTTGATCCATTGGACGCTCTAACATAGATGGGGATAGTTGGGTGAAGGTGATTCAGAGAGAATGCTTTTCTCAGACTTTAACATCTTGCTTGGTTTCTCGGTGGGTCGGCACAGATGGGGCGAGATTTGCGATAATGGTCTTGGTTAAGTGATTTGATTTTTGTACGGATACGCTAAATGTTTATTATTGATGTCACGTTGAAGAGTACGCCGATTACATTGTCGGTGCAGCGCAAGACTGCGGAAGATGCAGAAGCGTCTTATCAGCAGGTGATCGAAGCCATGCAATCAGGCGAACACCGCTTAATTGAGCTAGTCTGCGAACATCAGACTGGCAAGAAAGTTAGCATTTTGGGCAGCGAAATTACAGCCGTGCAGCTCTACGAAAAATCGGGCGCAGGCACCGCTTCTGGCAAGACACCGGGCTTTAACTTTGCGGCGGCAGGATGACGACGATCGCCCCCGTTAATGATGCGAACGACTTCGTTGCGCGGAGCGCGATCGCGATTCAGGTTCAAGATCTTCATTTTCGTTGGCAACCAGGCAACACTGTTCTAGACGGCTGCTGTCTGAATGTGCCAAAGGGCGAATTTTGGATGTTGTTGGGCACTAATGGGAGCGGCAAATCAACCCTGTTAAAACTATTGGCAGGGTTGCTGCAACCTGAATCGGGGTCTATCAACCCCCTACCCAAACTTGGGTTTGTCTTTCAAAATCCCGATCACCAACTGGTGATGCCCAGTGTGGGAGCAGATGTTGCCTTTGGCTTAGCCTCAGAACACCTAACGGCTGGAGAAGTCAGGCAACGAGTGAACGATGCCTTAACTGCCGTAAATTTACAGCCATTGATTCAGCGCCCAATTTATGCACTCAGCGGTGGGCAAAAGCAACGAGTGGCGATCGCCGGCGCGATCGCCCGTCAATGTGACGTGGTGCTGTTTGACGAACCGACTGCCCTCCTTGACCTTGACAGCCAACGCGACTTAGTTGCCCAAGTGCAGCGTTTAGTCAAAGAACGGGGGCTAACGGCACTGTGGGTCACGCATCGCCTCGACGAACTCGACTATTGCGATGGCGCATTTCTGCTAGAAGATGGCAAGGTGATTGATCAGGGTAATCCGCAGCGGCTGCGCGATCGCATGATGCAGCGTCCTCAGAGTGACGAAACCTAGAATCTTCTGCCCGTTAACACCGAGTACCTGATAAAATTGCCAATGATTGCGATACACTAGGGACACCTTAAGCAAACCTAATCAGGCTTTTACTCAATGCCATGCCGCGCTCTACACCGCTGGCGATTTTATTAGTTGACGGCTACAACGTAGTCGGGAATTGGGTTGACCTAAAGCAGGTGCGCGATCGCGATGGGCTAGAAGATGCGCGACGGCAACTCATTGAAGTATTAGCAAACTACAGCGCCTATCAAGATTTTGACACCCGCATCGTCTTCGATGCTCAATACCGAGATATTCCTAGAACTCGTGAAGTCATCACTAGCAACCTTGCAGTTTGCTACACCGACTTTGGGCAAACTGCCGATACCTTCATTGAAAAAGCCTGTGCTGCCTTTCGGACGGATGTTCGCAAGTTTCATCAGCGCTTGATTGTGGCAACCTCCGATCGCGCACAGCGGCTAACTGTTGTGGGCTATGGCGCAGAATGTATTTCTGTGGAACAGCTTGCCTTAGATGTGAGTTCAGCATTCACTCAGGTCAAGCACAAGAAAAAATCTACGCAGAAAGGCACGGGGCGCTTAGCCCATCGACTTGACCCAGAAGCTCAAAAAAAGCTGACCCAAATGCGCTTTGGCAAAATTGACTAGAATCCGGCAAACCTAGCAAAGTTTTTTACTTAGCCTGTAAACTTATATTAAGTAATGGTTTAGGTAGTTCCAAAATGGTGCGATCGCGGCTCTCTTCTGTTTTGGCTTTGTGTTTTACGCTGTTAATGGTTTTGAGTCCTACTCGCGCTGCTCATGCGCTAGGCGGTCCCTTGCCGACTCTTAACCAACTTGCCCCAGAGTTTTTGCTATCCAGTACCCTGGGCGATCGCGCCATTTCCCTAAAAGACTATCGAGGAAAATGGGTTGTGGTGTACTTTTATCCTAAAGATTTCACTTCAGGCTGCACCTTGGAAGCTCAACGATTTCAAGCTGACTTGCCCAAATATATCAACAAGAATACGCAGATTCTAGGGATTAGTGTTGATTCAGTCGATTCTCACGCCGAGTTCTGCGATGCTGAAGGGCTGAAGTTTCCCCTCCTCGCTGATGAAGATGGAGCCATCAGCAAAGCCTACGGCGCTTGGCTCGCCCCAATGTCTTTACGAAACACTTACATTATCGATCCGGGTGGTGTTTTGCGTGCGACCTTTACCGCTGTGCGTCCGGTCGTTCACAGTGCAGAAGTGCTGCAAAAACTAGATGAGCTGCAATCAGTTGGATAATGATGCTTGATGTTGAGCGTCGCAATTCATCCCCTGCTCAAGCTGAAGCGATCACTGTAAAGCTCATTCAACTTGTTCTGTTGCCGCCACTATCCCCCCTCCCAAAAATGATGGCGCGATCGCAAACCGAGCGGCAACATTAGTCGCTCCTGCTTTGAATGGATTAAGTGTTGCGCCTAACAGGGCGATCGCCCTTGCATCCAGCTAATACCATTTTGAGTTTTGTAAGTCCTTCGGACTGACTTTGCCCACGCGTAGCGTCTTCGTAGGAGATATTTTGAATTTTGAGTTTTGAATTTTGAGTTGTAGAAGCTTTACTCGGCTAGGGTTTCAAACTCAGATCTGTCGCATTCTCCGTTTAAATTAAATGGGTATAGCTTCTAGTTTCAATTGTCGCATTCTGAGGATTGCACTCTTCAGATGATAAATTTCAGAGGACAAATTTTAGCTGCTCCATCCTACGGCAACTTTTTGGGGAATGGGGGTTGCGATGAGTTAGGCGACACCGCGAAAAATGTGCCGATGAGGTAAGTTTTGAAGCAATGCTTTTTTGCTAAGAGGTTTGAGTCATGAAAGTTGCCGTTTTTAGCACCAAATCCTACGATCGCCAATTTCTGACCGATGCTAACGTTGACCACGGGCATGAACTGATCTTTCATGAAACCCATTTGAATCCGGCAACCGCTACGCTTGCGGATGGATGCGCGGCAGTCTGCATTTTTGTAAATGACGAAGCCACCGCCGACACCTTAAAAAAATTGGCGGCAGGCGGCACTCAATTAATTGCCTTGCGCTGCACCGGGTTTAACAATGTGGATCTAAACGTCGCGGCTGAATTGGGCATCAAGGTGGTGCGAGTGACGGTCTACTCGCCCTACTCTGTAGCAGAACACGCTGTGGCGCTGCTGCAATGCCTAAATCGCAAAATCCATCGGGCTTATAACCGTACCCGTGACAACAATTTCGCCCTAGACGGGTTGATGGGTGTAGATTTGCACGATCGCACGGTAGGCATTATTGGCACGGGGAAAATTGGTCAGATTTTTGCCAAAATTATGGGTCAGGGTTTTGGCTGCAAGCTGCTCGGCTATGATCTATATCCCAATCCAACGTTTGAGAGTGAACTGGGCGGCAACTATGTCACCCTACCAGAGTTATTTAGTCAGTCGGATGTGATTTCGCTGCATTGTCCGCTCACGCCCGAAAATCATTATCTGATTAATGAAGCCGCGATCGCCCAAATGAAGCCCGGTGTCATGATCATCAACACCAGCCGGGGCGGTTTGGTGGATACGGAAGCCGTGATTGCAGGGCTGAGATCTAAACAGATTGGCGCGTTAGGTTTGGATGTATATGAGCAAGAATCGGATCTGTTTTTTGAAGATTTATCCTCTGAGATTATGCAGGATGACCAAATCGATCGGCTATTGTCGTTTCCAAACGTGACTATGACCGGGCATCAAGCGTTTTTTACCCAAGAAGCGATCGGCACAATCGCTCAAACCACCCTGGCAAGCATCACCGAATTTGCTCAAGGACAGCCGCTATCTAACGAGATCAAGCCGCCGGAAAAGGTGCTTGCCAATGCTTAAGGCGGTGTCCAGAAAAGATTTTACTGTCCGAGATTTTGCCCGACAGCGGGTAATTTGTTTGCTAGATATCGCCTGAGAAGCTGCCATTTTCCAAAAAGGAGATGACGCTTAGCCCAAAGCAACGCAAAATTGAAAACGTAATCTGAACAAAGTGGATAGTAACTATGACAATCTTGCTGGCTGGGGATGTGGGCGGTACAAAAACGATTTTGCGTTTGGTGCAAGCTGAGCAAACAGATTCCGCAAGATTGCATTCCTTAAAAACGCTCTATGAACAGACTTACCCTAGCCGGGATTTTCCTGGTTTGGTACCGATGGTGCGGTTGTTTCTGAGTCGGGCGAAGGATGTCCTGGGTGACGTGCGCCAGCCTGAATGTGCCTGTTTTGGCATTGCGGGACCCGTCGTTCACCATGCTTCAAAGCTGACGAATTTAGGCTGGGTTTTGGAGGCAGAAGATTTGCAGCGAAGTTTGCAAATCCCTCAGGTGAAGCTAATCAACGATTTTGCTGCCGTGGGCTATGGGGTGCTGGCATTGCCGCCGGAAGATATCTGCACGCTGCGATCGGGTGAGCCTGATCCAACAGGAGCGATCGCGGTCATTGGGGCGGGCACTGGGCTAGGGCAGGGCTATGTAGTCCCGCACAAGGGCGGATATCGGGTGTTTGCGACCGAAGGCGGACACACTGACTTTGCCCCCCGCTCTGAACTGGAATATCAGCTTTTGCGCTTCCTTAAAGAGCGGTACGATTTGGGGCGCGTGTCGGTCGAACGGGTGGTGTCGGGTATGGGGATTGAATCAATCTACCTGTTCATGATAAGTCGGGGCATCGCTGAAGATTCGCCAGAAATGGCTAAAATCTTTCAGATTTGGCAGCAGGAGGGCGGTAAAGAAGAAAAAACCGTGGATTTACCACTGGCAATTTCTCGCCATGCTCAAGACAACCAAGATTATTTATGTCAGGAAACGATGGATTTGTTTGTGCGCGCCTACGGAGCGGAGGCTGGCAACCTTGCCCTCAAGCTATTGCCCTATGGCGGAGTGTATATTGCAGGCGGCATTGCCGCTAAAAATTTGGTGTTGATGCAGCGGGGCGATTTTTTAGAAGCGTTTGATGATAAAGGGCGCGTCAGTAAAGCGATCGCCCAAATTCCAGTGCACGTGGTGCTAAATCCGCGTGTAGGATTGCTTGGCTCGGCGCTCTGTGCCGCTCAACTGCAAACCTGACTCCGCGAAAAATGTATCGCAGAGCATACCAATAATCCTGGGAAGTTCCCAAAATGGACTTAGCGCATTGCTTAGATTACCCTGGTAAAGTCTGATAAGAATCGCGGATTAAATACTCTGCAATACTGCATTCCTTCTCTCGTGGGCAAGAACAGTAGAACAGTAGGCGGATTGGTCGAACACTTTGAAACAATTTGGTAGCGTCATTATGGTTGCAAGTGTAAGTAAAGATGTGGACACTCAAGCACTTTGGAAACGTTACGAAGAGTGGCTCTATTACCACGAAGGGTTAGGGCTGTATCTGGATATTAGCCGGATGCGATTTACAGACTCGCTCGTAGAGACGCTCAAACCTAAGTTTGAGAAAGCTTTTCAAGATATGGCGGCGTTAGAAGGCGGCGCGATCGCCAACCCCGACGAAAATCGCATGGTGGGTCACTACTGGCTGCGTGATCCCGATCTGGCTCCACCCTCATTGGGTCAGGAAATCACCGAAACGTTAGAGCGGGTTGAAACCTTTGCCCGGAGCGTTCATGCGGGCGAAATTGTTCCCCCCGAAGCCACTCACTTTACCGATATTCTTTCCATTGGCATTGGCGGCTCCGCCTTAGGACCTCAGTTTGTATCTGAGGCTTTATCGCCGCTTAATTCCTCGCTGCGGATTCACTTCATCGATAATACCGATCCGGCGGGAATTGATCGGGTGTTGGGCAAACTGGGCGATCGCCTCAAAAGCACCCTCGTCATCGTCACCAGCAAATCTGGCGGCACGCCCGAAACTCGCAATGGAATGTTGGAAGTCAAACGAGCCTACGAACTGCAACGCCTGAACTTTCCTAAACACGCCGTTGCCATTACCATGCAGGGCAGTAAGCTGGATGAATTAGGCGGGCTGGAAGGCTGGGTCGCCGAGTTTCCCATGTTTGATTGGGTTGGCGGACGCACCTCTCAATTCTCCGCCGTCGGTTTGCTAGCAGCGTCTTTGCAAGGCATTGATGTGCGCGCCATTTTGCAAGGAGCCAAAGATGTTGATAGGGTCACCCGCATTCCTGACTTAAAGCAAAACCCCGCCGCCTTACTCGCTCTTGCCTGGTACTATGCTGGAAACGGCAAGGGCGAAAAAGATATGGTGATTTTGCCCTATAAAGACAGCTTGCTCCTGTTCTCGCGCTACTTGCAGCAGTTGGTGATGGAGTCTTTGGGCAAAGAAACGGATCTGGATGGCAAAGTGGTTAACCAGGGGATCGCGGTGTATGGGAACAAAGGTTCCACCGATCAACACGCCTATGTGCAACAGCTACGGGAAGGCGTTCCCAACTTTTTTGCCACCTTCATTGAAGTGCTCAAAGACCGGGAAGGCGGCTCTATGGAAGTGGAACCGGGAGTCACATCAGGGGATTATCTTTCTGGGTTGCTACAAGGCACCCGCCGCGCCCTGTATGATAATCGTCGCGATTCGATCGCCCTCACCATTCCCGAAGTCACCCCCTACACGGTGGGGATGCTGATTGCCCTCTATGAACGCGCTGTGGGTTTGTATGCGTCGTTGGTGAATGTCAACGCCTACCACCAGCCGGGAGTGGAAGCGGGTAAAAAAGCGGCAGCTTCAGTGTTGGATCTGCAATCACGGGCGATCGCAGCCCTCAAGGATGCAGGTTCGCCAATATCGTTGACCGAGTTGGCAGCCAAAGCAGGCGCAGCCAACGAGATTGAAACGATCTACAAAATCCTGCGGCATTTGGAGGCAAACGATCGCGGTGTGCAATTGCACGGCGATCGCGCTAAACCCTCTACTCTGACTGTTTCGGCTGATTAGATGGTTGAAAAATTGCCAGGATGGGCGATCGCTTATCTCTGGCAATTATTGCAATGACCACAGCGGAAGGTTTGGGCTTCGCGGGTGAAGCCAAAAGCGTTGAGGAGAAACTGCCAGCGACAGGTTTTTGTGTGCAGATAAGTCGTCATTTGCTGAGCGGCAACACTGTTGGCTTGGCTAAACTTTGGCGATTGCGCTCCGGGCTGAAGCGCATAGTGAAACGGATCGATCCACGCTAAACAGTCAGCTTGATGTAACAGGGATAGGGCGATCGCGCTTCCGGGAACCTGTTTGCTGATGGCGGCAACTTCCCCTTGCAGCGGCAGTTTGCGAACCAGGTCTTGAGCAGTACGATAGTGCTTTTGGGTTTGGGTTTCAAAAAATTGTCGGCGCTGCTTATCTTGGGGATCAAGCCACCCAGTTGGTTCGCTGATCAAGGTGAGGGCATCGGCAGGGTTGCCATCTCGTCCGGCGCGTCCCACTTCCTGAACATATTCGCTCAGCAACAGCGGTGCGTGGAAATGCACAATCCAGCCCACATCGGGTTTGTTGATGCCCATGCCAAACGCGCTCGTACAGATGACAAATTGTAACGAGTTGGCGATCCAATCTTGCTCAATCTGCCGACGATCGCCCGCATACAACCCAGCATGATAGGCGGCTGTGGAAAATCCTTGGTGGGTCAGCCAGTCCGCCAGTTCTTCACCGTCTCGCCGCGATCGCACATACACCAAGCCCGACTGTTGGGGGTGTGCCTGGATGAATTGCAGCAAGCGCGATCGCCGTTGGTGCGGGGTCCAGACGACTTGAACGTTCAAATTGAGATTGGCACGATAGGGATTCTGGCGAAAAGTTTGAGGTTGATTGAGTTGCAACACCCGCTGAATCATCTGCTGTGCCTGCGGATCAGCCGTGGCAGTAAAAGCCGCAATAGAAATTTGGCTCCCGGCTGGTTTTGCTTGCACTAAGGCTGAACGCACCGCCCCCAACCGATAATATGCTGGACGAAACGTATCTCCCCACTGCACCAAACAATGGGCTTCATCAACAATTAGCCGATTAATCTTCAACTCTGGTTTGCACAGGCGCTCCCAAACTGCCGGACTCAGCAATGTTTCTGGAGAGAGGTAAAGTAAGCGCAACCGTTGATGTTCTAGTGCCCACAGGGTTTTGCTAGTCTGCGATCGCCCCAGTTCACTATGCAACAGCGCCACAGATTGTTGAAAGCGGCGATCGCGCTGGTGCAATTCCTGCACCTGGTTCTCCATCAAGGCGACGAGCGGCGATATGACGAGTGTTAGACCGGGCTGCATCAACGCCGGAAGTTGGAAGCAAACTGATTTGCCGCCGCCCGTGGGCAAAATAATCAGGGCATCGCGCTGTTGCAATAAACAGTCCACGATTTCTCCTTGGGGAGGACGAAAACTGGAGTAGCCCCAAATTTGTTGGAGCATTGCTTGAATGGTTGGTTGGCTGGCTAGCTGGCTAGAGCGCTTGATTGGCTGAGTTGTCATTGTGATTGCATCCTGACTAACTTCAGAATGCCCACAAGGCAAACAAACTCAACCCCATGTCAGACCTTTCTAAAACAATAATCAGGGGGTAGATTTGAAATCTCCTCCCTGAGAAACAAACTTTGTAGGCTGATGAGTCACTCCTCAGATTGCGATCGCACTTCATCCATCGCGCAATGGGCGATCGCAAGGCTAAGTCGTGCCTTTTGAATTTCTGATAGCTGCTGCCATTCCGCTTGGGGAATTTGATTCAGCACATTATCTACAGCCGTTCTCAAGCCACCATTTCGCATGGGTTCCAGGAGCCGCGCCTGAACATATAGGTCGTCTTGACCCAAATTAATTGCCACATCTTGAATACACTGCACCAGTTGATCTGCAACTGACAAAGATTCTGTAACCGCCCTGCGGGATTCTGCCAGCAGCTTTTGAGCCTGAGCGGCAATGGATGCCAGTAACTCTTGAGGAATTCGAGCCGAAAACCGTTGAGCCAAAGAGGTTTGCACGCTAACCGTAGACCATTGCTGCTCAATTTGAGCAAAAAAGCCATGGGCGCGAGTGGCAATCTCTGATTCTTGCAAGCCATCTAGAAAAGAGACTTGTTCCGACCCAGCAAAAAAGCCTTCCGACTCAGGATCGCAGGGGTTCCAGGGATAGGAAATTTTGGCATCCGGTAGGTCTTCCACCTGAACGGCATCTTCGGTGAAGGGCTGATCAGCCGCCCCAGTATAACGAACCCCCTCGGCATGAAAGAGCGCATTCAGCAGCTCGCGATCGCCCTGTTCATTCTTATAATTTCCCGAATCACCGGAACACATATGCTTTTCCATCACGGACTCCTGCATGCACTAACTAATGATCTGGTCTAACAATAGCTGCCAAACCCTGTACCAACATACCTACATAGCGATCGCAACTCGTTTCGGAACTCCAGTCAAGAATATCCTCAATCTGGCTAAACATCCGCCATTTGGCATAGAAAAGGGTTCGGAGTTCGGGGTTTGGGGTTCGGAGTTGTGACTAGAAGGAGACTGCGGTGACTATTCCAACTTCGCACTTCGTACCTCGCACTTCCCCTAAGCGCTTTGAGGGGTTGTAATCGATCGCCCCTGATACAGATCAAGCGCAACTTCAACCGCGCAAACTCCAGCCGTGATGGCAATGATGATCACAGGCGGTAGACTGGCACCCGCGATCGCTACGATAAATAATACTCCGGCAGCAGTCAATCGGTGCTTCGTCCGAGCTTTGCACTTAAAGATAATTCCGGTACGGTGCAGCACTGCGAGCGCGAGAAAACACAGCGCCACCGAGCCACAGATCAACCAGCGCTCTGGGTCGGTTAAAAGGGTTCCATCTTTGGTTAGGATGACGTGCTCCACGCCAATTCCGGCGGCAGCTAGACCAATCACTAAAGGGAGATGGGAGTAAAACCAGAATTGAAACACTCGCAGGCGACCCGAAACTTTCGTGGCTCGAATGGCTGAACCATCTACATTGTCAAAATAAATCCACCACAAGCTAAAGGCAACGATAAAGCCAAACACTGCACTGAAGGCGCTGATACCACTCCATTTCATTTCAGAAACGCCATTCACCACGGCAATGATGGCTTCCCCTAGCACGATGATGGTAAACAGCCCAAATCGCTCTGGAAGATGTTCCAGGTGCGGAGGGACGGCTGCTTGGTGCCGTTGAGCCGTTAGCGGTGTGGCAAAATCAATCGCTAAGCCCACTGCCCAGAAGGCAAACCTGAGCGGCACTGGCACAAAAGCAGAGATGACCCAAAATGCTGCCGCGATCGCAAACCCAATGGAATAATGCGTCGTTAGCCCTCGAACAGTGGGAATGCACCAGCCAGCCCACACATATTCTAGCACCAACACGATTCGCGCCGCCGCATAGGACAGGGCAAAGCCGTTCGATGAATCATCTAAGCCATGATGGACATTGATTGCCAGTGCCGCGATCGCTAACATTTGCACACCCATCAACACGCGCCGAATCACCGTATCGGTATCAAATCGATTGGCATACAGCGTGGCACCAATCCACGCCCACCACAGCGGCACAAACAACGCCACAAATCCCACAAATCCCGTCAGCGAAACATCTTTGCTCAGGTTATGGGCAACCTGCGACACCGCCACCACAAACACCAAGTCATAAAATAGCTCTAGCCAAGTCACCCGGCGGGCTTCGTCTCCTTCTCCACCCCGAAGCCGAGGCGGTTGCATCCAGCTAGTCATAGGTCATTAGATTAAAATGCTAATAAGATTACCAGGCTCTTGCTGTTTAGTTCTACCATTTGCCATCTACCCATGAATTCAGATCGTGCAACTTTGTTTCAGCGGGGCGTTGATTTATTTGAACTGCGGGATTGGGCAGACGCGATCGCCGTTTTAGATCAAGTGATTCAACAGCAGCCTAGTCATGATGCCGCTTGGTGTTGCAAAGCTTTGTGTCAAGGACATTTGCAGCAGTTGGAGGCTTCACTGGTTAGCTTTGATCAGGCGTTAGCCATTAATCCCACCAATTTGAGAGCGCTGGAAAACAAGGGAGTTTTGCTGGTGCAGATGGAGCGACCCAAAGAGGCGATCGCCACCTTTGAACGGTTGCTGCAATTCCAGCCGATGGATTACAAAGCCTGGAGTGCCAAGGGCGATGCGTTGGTGCAACTGAAGCGGTTTCAAGATGCGATCCATGCTTATGATTGCGCCTTGGAATTTAATCCCAATGACTTCAAAGCCTACTCCAATCGCGGCAACGCCTTTGTAGAATTGGAGCGTTTTCACAGTGCCATCAGCAGTTTTGATAAAGCATTGGCAATCCATCCCGATGAGCCGCAAATTTGGTTTAATCGAGCTTGTGCGCTGGATGTGTCGGGCAAAAAAGATGAGGCGCTGGCAAGTTATGAGCGGGCACTGGTCGCCAGCCCGGTGCATGTGTCTAGCTGGATCAATCGGGGCAATTTGCTGGCGAAACAGGGCAACGAAACCGAGGCGATCGCCAGCTACGATGAGGCAATTCAACTTGATCCACAATCCACCCAAGCTTGGAATAATCGCGGTTTGGCGCTCAGACGATTGGGACGGGCAAAAGAAGCGATCGCGTCCTATGATCAGGCGATCGCCACCAATCCTGAGAACTACGAAGCCTGGGATAATCGCGGCTATGCCCTCGCCAAAATGGGCAGAATTGGCGACGCGATCGCCAGTATCGATTACGCGCTAGCAATCCATCCCAATCATGCTAACGGTCTTTACAACAAAGGCTATTGCTACGCCCTGCAAGGCAAAACTACCCTCGCCGTAGACCACATTTCCAGGGCGATCGCGATCAATCCTCAAAAATATTTACCCGCCGCCGCCACTGACCCCGATTTAGAAATCTTACGCAGAAACAAACGCTTTCAGGCATTGATCAAAAATTATCGAAAACCGCTTTGAGCGTTATTGAAGAGCTAAACGCAGGTGTTCCTATACCGTTTTGAATTTTGTTCGCGTAGCGTTTCCGTCGGAAATATTTTGAGTTTTGAATTGTAGAAGCTTTACTCAGTCACGGTCTCAACTTAAGATCTGTCGAATTCTCCATTTAAATTGGTCTTAAATCTGAGCGATCGCCGCTTCTGGAAAAATTCGGCTCAGATCCAGTTGGGAATCTTCAAAACCAGGCAGTGCGATCGACTGGTGGGGCAGCGAAATTTGTTTGCTGAGGTAGCCAGAGTTGCCTTGAACCATCCGGTAGGGTTGGCTATAGCGTTCCAACTGGCGATCGCTCAAGTTGACAATCCAGTACTCTGCAATTTCTGCCTCGGCATAGAGTGACAGCTTGGTGGTTTGGTCATAAGTCAGTGTAGAGTCAGAAATCTCGATCACCAGCAGAATGTCCTGCGGATACGGGTGATGGGCTAGATAATCGGTTTCGTTACCTCGTGCAATCACAGCATCTGGCTCCGGTTCACTATTGGATGGCAGCGTGATTGGGTCTTGTCCACGCACCACCGCTCGATCGCCGAGCAAGCGATCTAACTGCCTGAGTAGTCGAGTCGCGCAAAAAGTGTGGGGTGTGCCTTTCGCAACCATTTGAATTAGTTCTCCCCGAATTAGCTCAGTGCGATCGCCTTCCTGCAAAAAACCGAGTTGGATAAGCTGATGATATTCGTCGATCGTGAATCGTTTGGGTGTCGCAACATTCATAGATCCCTCACGTTGGTTGAGTTACTGTCGGTAGTGCTTCGCTATGCTTTACTCAATTTTAGAAGCGATCGCTCCTTGTCTCTACAATTTAGAGGGTTTAGCTACGCAATTGTCCCATCAGACCAGACGAATCATCCCTCAAGCGTCAAGGCAAAAATGGAAGTTCCGGCTAACAGAGGGGTGATGTCTTGGGCAGAAATGTCCAAACGCTCCAGCGATGAGAGTTGATCGAGCATGTTGATCAGGCTGAAAGTTTGGAGATGAAACCCTTGATCGGCGACGAATTGCTGGAGATGGTCTGAATTTTCAAAGCTATTATCCAGGGTGGATCTGCCTGTGTTTTGGGCGATCGCGTTTAATATCCGTTCCATGGCGGGATTGTAGTTTCGTAGCTGACTGCGCCGCTGTTTAGTGGTTAGATCCGGCGTAATCCACACGCCGCCATATTGCTGCAACATCTGCCGCACATTGGCAAACACCCGCTGTTTTTCAGGCAACGTCAGGTATTGCAGCAAGCCTTCACAGGCGATCGCGATCGGTTCGCCCAAACGCCAATAATCAGCATTCAGCGGAAACTGGCTCGGAGTTGCTGTGACATCGATCGCGGCAAAATGTAGGTTAGGGCGAGGTTCAATCAGGCGATCGACCAATGCCCGTTTCTGCCCAATCATCAGCGGCAAATCACTTTCCACAAAGGTAATCTCTGGGTTTTCAGACATCACCATGCCTCGTGGCAGCAAGCCCGATGCCAGTACCACAATTTGCCAACAGTCAAACGTTGCCAATAGCCCATTGGTCGCTTTGTATCGCGCCTCCATCACGGGCGCAAAATACTTCAAGTCTTCTATGCCGTTGGTTGCGTACTGTTCAACCACCGACTGAGCATCCACCAATTCCGACATCTCCGCTGCATAGGGAATATCGCTAAACTGTCGCGCATAGGTGACCAGTAAGGCGGTGGGACTAATTCTATCGAAGGAAGTAGGCATGAGGAGTGCGGAGTGCGGAGTTACCTCGGACTTCGGACCTCGGACTTCTTTACCCATTCTCTCTTGCCTTTGCCAAAATCTTTATTGCCACTTCTTCAGGGACGGGCATGACGGAAAGGCGATTGCCTGGGCGCACGAGCCACAGTTCAGCGGGGGTGAAGGTT
>JBGSWI010000106.1:0-6778 GCA_041752515.1 Leptolyngbyaceae cyanobacterium
TCGCGGCAAGTGGCGTTAGAGCTAAAACAATGGATCGAAGCCGGAGACTTCCAGCTAACGGAGCCAGTTGCACCGCTACCCAGCGATCGCACGTTGCTACCCCAAGATGTTTGGAGCGGTTCTCAACTGGCGATCGATTAAAAGATATCTATCAGTGGGGGCTGATTTGTTCCCACCAGTTGGCTCCTGACAGGTTCATTTTGCTTTGTTAGGATTGCCTTAGCAATTTAAAGGAGTTGTTCAAAATTGCTGGGTTGGGTGCACACTAATGCCGAATGCCGATACTGTTAATTGGATAAAACTTTATGGTTGTGCCCTCATCTTCTTCCGTACCTCAGCCGACAATAGCTGACATTTTGTCTAAACTGTTGAATCAGCCGATTCATGAACAGCAAGTTAATCCGTTAGTGGCATATCTGGGGGCATTGTCTGCCGTGTTGGTCGGCGTGACCCATGCTGATAGCCAGGTTACAGACGAAGAGAAGCAACGACTAAGAAAGATTTTGACTCAGTTTATTCCAGCAGGCAGTGCATTGCATAGCGTGGTGAGATCGCTGGTGCAAGGCGTAAGTAAAAGCAAAATTTACGAGAAGCCAGCAGAATTAGCCACGCTGACGAGCCTATTCGCCGAATCAGAAAAGCTGTTGCTGATCCTGTTTGGCTACGAGATGGCAACGGCTGATGGTGAACTGAATCCTAAAGAACAGGAGTATCTCCGCAGTATCGCTCAGCATTTACACCTGAAGGATGAATGGCTCGTGGCGGTAGAAGCAGGCTTGGTGCATCAGCAGATGAGTGAGGCTTTGAGTGAAGTGCGCTATTTACTTGATCCTGCTAGATTTCAAGCGCTTGATCCGGTGTTTGCCAGCGCAGCCAGCCAAATGCTGACCCGGCTTCCTCAAAGCGCTAAGTCTCACGGGACGGGCGTGAAAGTTGGCTACGAAACGCTGGCAAGTTTTCAAGCCCAGCGTCAACAGTTAGATAGATTGTGCGGTGAACTGGGGCAAATCGTCTTGGAGTGCGACGATCGCGCGTCCCTACGAAAACAGCTAACAACCGACCTGCAAGAGATCTCTCAAAGGCTGCAATCTCAAAAGTTCCGCGTTGCGGTGGTGGGTGAATTCAGTCAAGGAAAATCGACATTTCTAAACGCGCTGTTAGGCGAAGAAATTCAGCCTACACGAGTGATTCCGTGCAGCGGCAGCATTACGGTATTGCGCTACGGTGAGCAAAAGCGGGTAATCTGTCACTATCGCAGTGGACAAGAGGAAATCATCCCGTTAGAAGAGTATCAGGCTAGAGCGTCGATTCCTGACGATGTAGCACTGGGCAATCGGGCAACTGCGCTGACTTCTGATGTTTTGGAAATTGTGTATGAGCATCCTGGGTTAGCACTGTGTCGGCAGGGCGTAGAACTGGTCGATTCACCCGGCTTAAATGAGCATCCTAAACGCACTTACATTACAAACCAGCTTTTGGAAAATGTGGATGCGGTCATCTTTTTAGCCAATGCTTCACGCCCAATGACCCAAGGCGAAAGAGATTTGTTGAAAGATTTAAAGTCGAAACTGAATGGGAAGCCAGAAGAGCGACCTGCTAACAACCTGTTTGTATTGGTGAATTTCATGGATTTGGTGCGACGAGATCGCGATCGCCAGCAAGTACGGCAGTTGGTTGAGAACTTCGTTTTTGGCGAATCTCCAATCCTTGAAACCCAAAAGCAGCTTCACTTTATTTCTGCTCAAGCGGCGCTAGACGCAATTATTGAGGGTGATGACCAAAACGATTATTTGCAGACCTTTCGAGGATTTACTCAAGGCTTGGAGACATTTCTCACTCAGGAACGAGGCGCGATCGCCAATCAACGCAGTCAAGCTGATTTGAATAGCGTGGCACAGTCGCTAACGCTGCAACTTACCCAGACAGAAGCAACTCTTGCGGGAAAAGTTGCCATTTCAAATGCCGCTAAACAGGACATTTTGAACAAGATGGGTGAAGTAAGTGGCTATCTGGCTAATTTGCAAGCGCTCATTCGATCAACCAGTCAGCAAAAACGGGATGCGGTGCAGCAGCTTGAGATTGACCAGCACTTGAAGGACTATATTGATCAGGAATCAGCCTCTTGGCACTCTGAACAGTGGGAGAAAAGCAAGATTGTTACGGAATTTGGGGATAAATTTCAATCAGATTTATCCGATGCCATTGGTGAATGGACGGAAGTTAGCGTCAAACAAGAAATGCTGGCATCCACACTCCAAGCCATTGACTCGAACATTCACAGTAGGATTGACCAATTCCGAAAAAGTGCTGAAGTAATCGACCAAAAGACAGGCTCTCAAATAGCCATGCAACTAAATATGAGCATCGATCAAGTGGCTCCCCAGTTCAAGTTTAATGCTGCGGCTGGCTTGGATGATTGGGATACTGCTCGAAACGTTGGCATTGGGAGTATTACTGGATTGGGTGGGGCTGGATTACTAGCTGGGGGCGCAGCGCTGGCTGTGAGCAGTGTTGCCTTCTTTCCGATCGTGTTGACAGGTGGAGCCATTCTTGGAATCGCTGCTGGAGGGGCGGCTTTGGGAACAGCCATTGGGGGTGCAGTTGGTTTCTCCACAACGCTCGACCAAGAAGCGATCAAGCGAGAGGTCATCAAACAAGGGTTTCAGCAGTTTGATGACCAGAATGTTACGGGGCAATTGATGAGTTCGCTCGATGCATTCGTCGAAAGTTTGTTCGACCAAAGACTGGCGACAATCCAAGCGGTCACTCGCCAATATATGGCGTTGCTCAATTCGTTGCTAGTCAATGCAGAATCCGCTCACACTCTAAAGCTGAATGAAGTTGCCGCAGAGCAACAGTGGTATCAAGAACAGCACTCTAAGTTAGTCGCTTTTCAGGCTCGGCTCAATGCGGTGTTGGCTTAGACCGGACAACGATTCAGTTTTTGCACAGTACTCAACCACTACAACCTATGCTTTTTCAATTTTCGCCAGCGATCCAAATGGGGCTTGCTACCGGTAAGCTAGTTCAGGTTATTTCTAAAAGCGGCGTACCGATAGGTGTTGTCCGAGATGCGGTAACAGGTCGATTTGCAGGACTGGCGATTGGGGTTGAAGGACTAAGCCCACTAACAGGATTTGCCAGCCTGCCACTTTTGCAAGCAACCACTGCGGTGATTGGTGTGGGGGTTGCAGCAACGGCTGCCCTTTCTGCCGTGAATCTCTATCAAACGCTAAAACTTCGGCAAGATGTGGCAACCTTACGATTAGAGGTCAAAGACGGCTTTATTGATCTCAAGCAGGCATTGCGCGACCAAGGATTAGAGGTGATTGAGCATATTGATCGTGTTGCTGAAGACGTTGAGTTTCGCCATCATTGCATGACTCTTGCGCTAGCCTGCGGACTATTTAACCAGGCGCTCGTGCGGCTACAATCGGCTCGCACGGTTCAAGATCTCGCTCGCCGCAATGCTGACATCAACTCAGCCCGCGACATGATGTTTAAAGCATTGGCAGACTACGAAACCCCTCAATTACTAAAAGACACAAATGCGGCTGGCTATATTCGTCGCCGTGAGTGCGTGTGGTCGATTCGGCAGGCGATCGCTCTTACTTATCAACTGCAAGGCGAACAAGCAAGTGTCAGCTATGAATTGCAGAAAATCTCTACAGCGATTCGTCAGGATTCCCTTGCTGCTATTGACAAGATTGACTCTCAAGCGGAACTGGACTTCCTCTTTCCCGAACTTGTTCGCATTCACGACCACGACTTGCAAGCCCTGAACCTTTGGAAAGCCCAAACTGAATGGCTACAAACTTTGCCTTCAGATGAAGTCAAGCTTTTGAGTCATTCTGAACTTAATCCTATTGATCTCTCAATGCCTGAGCCTGATATTGAATTAGAATTGCCTCCCGAACAAACTCTTTATGAAGAACTTCAACTCAAATCGAACAATGCAACGCTGGGCGACCAACTTCGGCTGATGATGGCTCCAGACAAACGATTGGAATATGCCTTGGCAATTAGTCAACAGGCACAAAGTAGCGGTTTAAAGGCATTGACGATGGATAATTTGCAAACGACCTCAGACTATGCGATCGCGAACCTCTATCACTATTTCCAAGTCAAGTGAGGGGCATTGCCCCTCATCTCCATGTTGCTAACGGTAATTGCACGGTGATTGCTACGTAACTATCCTTCGCTGGCGGGTTCACTCCGCTTCACGGGTTTGGGGAGAGGCACCGGGCGGGAACCCGCCGCAGGGCGAGGCAGTGCTGCATTGCCACGAGGTGCGCTGCCAGTAGGGGGTCTACGACCAAATTGAGGTTTACGACGACCGCGATCGTCTCCATCTTTCGACCGTTTTTTGGGTGGTGCCAATCCAATACAGGTGCCATCCATAATCGTCAAAGTTACACCGATGAGCTTGATGTTGAAATCCCAGAAGTAGCCCACTTGTCGCGGATTTTCTAGCTTGCCATGTATCGGCAGTTTAAATGCTTTTGCTTTGTCGGAACTTTTGCGCGGAGCCTGCTGAATTTTGACCACTACATAGGTTTGATCTTGAGCTACATAAACAATTTCGCCACGGATGGAAAAATAGCGATCGTATAACTCCGCATCGGTTGGCGTAGTGGGTTCTGCTGCTGCGGAATCTTGCCCTTCAGCCGCCTGTTCTGGATCATTATTTCGATCGAGCGTTTCTGGCTCCCAGACCCCCACAATTTGTAGGTGTATGTCTGGCTCTCCTTCACGGGTGCGAGGATAGACCACCCAAAGGTGATCTTTCTCCAAGTCAATATGGTTCCGCACCAAACTCATAACTCGACCCAGCAGCACCGCTTTAAGCAGGGTGCCATCGGGAGTAACCATTTCACCGCGAGTAAACTCATCTTCAATAGCGGTATACCGTCCATATACTAACCCGATCGCACGATACTGCTTCGGTTCGCTCGGCGGCGGAATGGGGTTGGGTCGTAGCGCGGATTGAGTGGCTGGATCGGTTTCGCTGCTGTCTGTTGTCGATGCATCTACTCGGTCTGCAACGCCTGCAACCGCCACAGGCTCAGATTTAGCCGCAGGAGTGGCAGCAGGCAAAACTTTTGCGATCGCAGGAGTAGCCGCAGGCGGTGTTTCTGGGCGGCTCACAGGACGAGTCAAAGGGCGACGCAACGCAGGAGTTGCGCCCGCAGAGGCAGTTTTTGGCTCTTCACTACTATCATCATTTTTAAGAGAACGTTCCGCGATCGGTGGGTCAGCGACGGGAAATGATGATTCCGACTGAACCGATTCAGCCGAGGCGCTTTTAGAAGATTGGGGAGACGAATCAGGCGAGGGGCTCATAGGCTTTCGTTCAGGCTGGGTCAAAGCTGCATCGGTGGGTCACTTTACTCATTGCAAACTGTAAATAAGCAAATCAGAAAAGTTTGTGTAATTTTTACACAACAAGCATCAAATAGAATTCTGTGCTTTACAGAAGCGTAACTGTCCTACCAGAGGCAAAACAGGAAACCTACGTGCCACACCAAGAGAATTCATTCTGAATACTTGCCCAGATAAGACAGCAATAGCGATGCACCCATCATATCGAAAACCTAGCAATACGCTGCTTATTCCTTGCTCTTCAACCTATATTTCAGTACAAAATTTTTGTATTTAGAATATTCAGTAATTACTGAACACAAAGGATTAAAATATGTTAAGCTGTGCCCATAGCAAAAATTCAAAGGTGCTGTGAATTTGAACCATGCCATTAGCAGACAACGACAAGCAGTAGAACAGCCCCCAGTCGCGATCGCTAATAAGCGATTAGTTACAGAGGAGCACTTTCAGTTTATTGAAGCAGTGGGGCTTTCTTTTGAAGGGGTGAGCTTACCTCGGATGGCGGGACGTGTTTTTGGCTGGCTGCTGGTTTCTAACCCACCCCATCAATCCCCGGCAGAACTGGCAGATGTCTTGCAGGCAAGCAAGGGATCAATCAGCACGATGACCCGGCTGCTAGTGCAACTTAGCTTAATTGAGCGCATCAGTTTGCCCGGTCAGCGACGTGATTATTTCCGCATCAAGCCAAATGCGTGGGCTGAACTGAGTAAGCAGCGCTTAGCACAAATTACCGCCTTTCGCCAACTAGCCGAACAGGGCTTGAAACTGTTGGAGCAAGATGATCCGCTGTTACGTCAACGACTAGAAGAAATGCGGGATATGCACACCTTCTGGGAGCAAGAGCTACCCCTAATGACTCAACGCTGGGAACAGCGCCAGCGATCGGCGCTTTAATCATTCCTCCAAGCAGCCCTTAACCAGTACTCCGAATTCTGTTTTTTCTCTCTTAACTCTTAACGATTATGCAACTTCCATTGATTGATAAAGTCAGCAAAAATTCTAATTCCTGGATGGTTGGGTTATTGGCGACTGGATTAGTTGGTGTTTCAGCGGCTACTTACTTTACGATTCGCGGACAAGCACCTAAGCAAGATTTGGCGGCTTACACAGTGCCCGTGCAGCAAAAAGATGTGACGGTGCGAATTACCGCCAATGGAGAGGCGGTGCCGGTACAGCGGTTAAATTTGAACCCGAAAACGGCGGGTCGATTAGCCAAGCTTTATGTGGAGCAGGGCGATCGCGTCCAGCAGGGTCAAATCATTGCCCGGATGGATAGTCAAGAGATCGAAGCAAAGCGGGATCAGGCATTGGCAGAACTCTCGCGGGCGCAGGCAAACCTGGCGTTGTTGAAAGCGGGGAATCGTCCGGAAGAGATTGGGCAAGCGCAAGCGTCCGT
>JBGSWI010000107.1:0-22645 GCA_041752515.1 Leptolyngbyaceae cyanobacterium
CCACTGGGGCTGTCTAAATCAAACTAGAGGTTTCGTTGGACAAACGGGCATCAGGTTTGAGCATTGCCGCAAGGATAGACAGTTTTAAGGCGCGTCGATGAACTAAGAATCCCTGTGCGTTTACGCCAGGGAGTGTCAAAGAAATTATCTACCGCTTTCTCGGTAGATTCTAAAACTAAGACAGCCTTGGTATTATTGTCACAGCTTGCACTTTCCCCTTACCCTACTCTTGCCATGACCGATGCTTACTCTCAACCGATTCGCGAATGGTGGGCACAGCGCTGGATTGATGTCCTGGAATCTTTTGGCTGGGTGCGCCGGTTGGCAAGAGCGCGAATTTATGCGCGAGAAGGAAATGTTTTAAGCATTGAGTTTCAAGGGGAAAAAGTGACAGCGCTGGTGCAGGGAACGGCTCCAGACCCCTACAAAGTGACGTTATCACTTGAGCCTTTCACCGATGAACAGTGGAGTTATGTCGTTGAATCGATGTCGCAGCGGGCAATTTTCTCCGCTAAGCTGCTAGCTGGAGAAATGCCGCAAGCGATTGAGGAAGTATTCACTGGCAATGGGTTGAGCCTATTTCCATTTACCAAGTTTGATATCAATAGCCGATGTTCTTGCCCTGATCCTGCCAATCCTTGTAAGCATATTGGGGCAGTGTATTATCTGTTGGGCGATCGCTTTGGTGAAGATCCCTTTGTGCTGTTTCAACTTCGGGGGCGAAGCAAGGAGCAAATTATCGAAGCCTTACGCCAAACTCGTAGCCAAAGTGGACAGGGAGATCCAAGCCTCAAGAATGTAGACTCAGTGGTAGCTCCTTCGACTATGTCCTCCCCTGCCCTCAATCTAGAGAAATTCTGGCATTATGCTGACGAATTAGAGCCATCTTTGGTAGTAATCGCGCCACCGCCCAGTAGTGAAACGGTTTTGGATGTTTTGGGCACGATTCCCTTGAAAATAGGCGACGGAGATGGGGAAATGGCGGCAAAGCTGGCTCACACTGCAATGCAGCATCTAAAAGGAATCTACCAAAATGTGAGCCAGCAGGCAATTTTGACTGCCATGAGTGTATCTGCGCCAAAAGAATGATCACAGCGTTGGAGCTTTTTGGGCTGCACATGGCACACTAATATAAAGATTTCTAAAATAAAGAAGACCACCCAAGCAATCGGTAGAGTTCTTTTTTATGGCAAGTGAAGGCGATCGTAAAAAGCGCATTTTAGAACATCTGTCTCGCAGTACGGGAGACTTTATTAAGCGCCCTACTAGCAATACTTCTGACCGCAAGCAAAAAATTATGGATCACGCCCGACGAACCACCGGATAAGCCGGGCTTCTTGAACCCATGACTTAGACCTGATTTAATGCGCCCTAGATTTTCACCTCAATGAAAATCTAGGGCGTTCTATGTATTCGCGTCTATTCTAGTGCGGCAATCCACACGCTACATCAGCCGGTGAATTGCGTAAAAGTAATAAGAATCCTTGATGTAGCTTTTAAGAATTTAAAGATAATTTCACAAAATTATAATTTTATTAGGGCGATCCTTCGAGTAAACTAAATAGGCAAAAAAGAAATCTGAGAATTTGTTACACAATTTTACAAAATTTGTTATCTTGATTAAAAAAATGGAACTAAAGAAAGGAAAAGTTGTGAACACGCGGTTGATCCAATTTTTGCAGGAAGAATTGGCGATTTCTGAGCGCGCGATCGCGATCGCGCAACGTCACCAAGAATTTACACCAAGCCTATTGCCCATGATTTTGTGGCAGTACGGGCTGGTTACCTTGGAAGACTTGGATCGAATTTTTGATTGGATGGAAACGGCTTAACGTCGTTGAGCAGGTTTATAGAACCGTGTGGGGGGCGGGGGCGCACCAATGGAACTCTGCATCGTGTTCATTTTTTGATTGAGTTCGCGAATCCGACGGGATAGTAACCGAATAATATTCACCGCGATTCCTGGAGTTTCTTCGATCGCCTCATATAGCTGCTGTTGAGTGAGTATCAGGCATTCTGAGGACGTTAGCGTTGTGACTGATGCTGATCGCGGTTCGGCATCGAACAAAGACATCTCGCCAAAACAAGCCCCTTGCTCAAGCTGCACCAGTTCTTGGCTTTCGATGTGAACGCGCACCTTGCCAGACACCACAATGTAAAGCGATCGCCCTTCTTGCCCTTGAGTAAAAATAGTGTGGCTACTGGGAAAGGCAAGCTCATCCATCACAGAGGCAAGGCGCACCAAAAATTCTTCCCGCAGTTCGTTGAAAATTGGGACTTCTCGAATAAATAAAACTCGTTCAAAACTGGAGAGCATGGCGGCGAGGCGAATGAGGCGAGCAATTGCCTGTTGGTAGAAGTAAACTACGCAATAAAGCTATTATTAGCAGAATTCCCAAAACCACAGGATGTCATGACTAAATTGTTTCAAATCCAGGCTGATTTGAGATGTCTAATAAATTTATGGAGGGTTTTTGGGCAGCTTTAGCCAAATTTTCTTCTTTTAGCTCCAGTTCTCTAATCATCTTTTTAACTTGGGATAGAACCAACTGATCGGGGTCTTTTTGCAAGAGCGGCAATAATGTTTGCATTGCCCTCGGAGATGCCATCCATAGGTAGGATAGCACCGCTTCTCGAACAAACCCTCTGGGATGACGCAAACACGCAACTGCTTGCTCGCTCGTTAGGCTCCAGTGAGCTTGGTTCGCTAAATGAAAGCAACAGGCGATCGTCCAATCTGATAAAAAATGGCGCAGTTCTAACAGTTGGCGCAGGCGATCGCTGGGTAGCGATCGTTGGTCATCAAAAATTCCTGATAAGTTCCTCAGCTTTTCCTCCTCAGAATTCCGATCCAGAATACTCAGCAACGCCCGCTTGTTGGGAATATCTAGGGTGTTATCCAAAATTTCTAAGCCTCGCGCCATATTACTGCGAGAAGCGGACTGGAGATTAAACGCCGCTGCCTTAATTGCCCCAATGGGATAGAGGAATTGCATTAACAAAAAGAGTCGTTCCTGCGAATCTAATAGCAAACCCTCTAGGGCACGCTTTAGCAAATCTGCCTCCCGCATCCACATGGCGTGGGGCGACAAATCTAGCAACGCCGCGTAGATCTGACCCATAAACATCAGTTCTTGGTCAATCAGTTGCTCTACGCCACGCCGCCCCATCTGCTTTAAGGTACTTTCAATACCGGCTTCCCCAGGGATCTCTAGCAAGATTCTAAGAATATTGCGGCGGTTATTTCCCCATGCCACCACTAAATGAGAAATAAGTGCATCCAGTGCCTCTGGACTGCCGATCAAACCGATCGCTTGCCACGCATGCAGCCGCACAATATCTGGCTTTTGCACATCCTCTGCCAGCTTAATCAGCATGGGTAAGGCTTCATTGTGCAACCGTACCACTGCTTTCAGAGCCGCCTCCCGCGTAGACTTGTACTGCAAACCCCGGAGTAATGATGGATAAAACTCTTCTAAATGCGTTGCCGCGATCGCGTCTAAAATTGCCCATCTAACCCGCAGGGATTCATCCTGCAACAAACTAGGAATGTAAATTCGCAGCGCTTGTAAATAGACCGCCTCGCCCAATGCCCGACAGCCCATCACCCGTTCCTTCTCAGACTTGTGGGTGAGCATTCGCCTCAGCGTGTTGGTTGCCTCCGCTTTTTGAGTAGGGTCACCTTGGCGCATCATCAGTGAAGAAGCGGTTCCTCGCACCACCGGATCAACTTCCGACTTTAAGTAGACTCGCAGGCGGCGAATGTCGGGGTCTTCTTCCGTAATCCAAACAAACCGCAGCGCCAGCGCTAGCACCGTCGCCGAAGGGGCTTGATCAATTAGTTCCTTGACTTGGCTGAGAGCCGCAGCACTGGGGTAGAGCAGCATTGCTTCCAGGCTTTTCCGCTGTAACGTGGGTGAAAAATTCATCAGCCGAGGGGCTAACAATTCACAGGCACTTTTGGGATACACCTTACTTAAAAAGTCAATGCAGGATTCCTTCCGTTTTTCAGGTCCTGGCTTTTCCAAGGTTTCCAGCAGCTTTCGCCGTAATTCTAGCTCATCCACATCTCGCGTCAGTTGCCCACGGTCTGCACTAATCACCAGGAGATTGACATACTTTGCGCGCAGCAGCAGGATTACTCCAATCCAAATCAACGATAGAACCAGCATGACTGGAAACAAAACATTGAGATGGCGATCGCCAAAGAACCAGCTCAACGCCAACAGCGCTATCCCAGTCACACCTGTAGACCATGGCTCCGCTACCCCTCGCACCATTGCCTGTATATGGCTGCGAACCCCATCAGGAACGGGTTGAAACAACACCGGACCCACACTGGCAAATAGCGTGTAGTGCAGCAACTCATCATAAAATTTCAGGGCAAGCAGAATCAGAAAGAGTGGCAATGTCCACGCCCACTGGCTGACTAATGGCTCTTGCCATGCCAAACTAGAAACTGCCAAAGCACTCAAAATGCCAATTCCACCTGGCAACAGCAGCGAAGCGAAAAATACGCCAACCCGTTCAATCAAGCGGCTTGAAGCCAACCACTGCATTGAAACCTCGAAAATTCCCAAAATGCCGTTGAAAACACCCAGAAATGCCGCAATTTGCCCTTCCGAAGTCGAAAGCTCTTCAAGTGCTCCTAAGAAACGGAAATCGATCAGCAGAAATAGCACCTGGGATAAGATAAAAAACAAATACAGCAGAATTACATAGCGGCGCAAAGAGCCTTGCATGGAGCGATTCGTTGAAAATTCTGAGGCTTGCTCTTCCGATCCCGATCGCCGACGCAAAAAATCTGGAAACGCTTGTTGATAGGCATGACTCAAGTAAAAAAGAATCCCCGCCCCGATCGCCATCATGCCACAAGACAACAGCACCATATTTTCCAGGTTGCCCACCCGCCTAATCATGAAGCCTAGGGAAAAGCCGCTGATCACATCCGCCACTAAAATCCCGCTACTGATCAGAGGATAAGTGCGCTTAATCTCCCGAATATTAAACAATTGGTTCGCAGTAATTGCCGTATTCAGATCATTGAGAACATTCAGCGCCTCTACCCACAGCCGCATCAAAAAGATCGTGATCCCAACGGTACTCACCTGCCAAAACTCAAACGGGTAAACGGCTTGGGCACTTAGCCCCAGCCAAAACAACAGCAATGGAGCCGCCATCAGCAGCGCAATAATGACAATCACCCGACGCAGCGGCAAAACTTTTTGAAGCTGAGAATAGACAAAGCTCAGCCCTGAACCGATCCCGGCACTGGCAATATAAATCCAAGGCAGTCCCTCTGCCTTGTAGGCGCTTAAAAATAGGTCGGCTGTAATTGCCTCCAGCCAAACCAGCCCAATAGACGTTGCGGCATAAAAGGCAAACATTAGAAATGTTCGCTCAGCCTCTTCAGCTCGGAGGTTGAACCCTTGTAGAAGAGCTTGCCTCCAGCCCCCTTTAGAAAACCATTGATCAATTAGTCCCATTCACTATGCCAGCGATCGCATCACCTTAATTAAAGTGCCCTGAATGGTCTTCATTGTAGAGATGCAAATCCATTTCGTTGCAGAATTTTTGATGATCAAAATCCATCCGCACAACGATCGACTACTTTTTAGGAGCCAATAACATCATCATGTTGCGCCCTTCCTGCTTAGGAAACTGTTGGACTTCGGCAAATTCTTGCAGATCACTCGCCAGACGAGACAGCAAATCTCTCGCCATATCGCTATGCTGAATTTCTCGTCCTCGAAACATCACGGTTGCCTTGACTTTGTCACCGTCTTGCAAAAAGCGCTTTGCTTGGTTGATCCGCACGTCGTAGTCATGCTTCTCAATCTTGTAACGCATCTTCACTTCTTTGACTTCAACATTGTGCTGCTTTTTCTTCGCTTCTTTCGCTTTTTTCTCTTGTTCAAACTTAAATTTGCCATAGTCGATAATCCGGCAAACTGGCGGATCTGCTTTATCAGTCACCAAAACCAAATCTAATTCCTTTTCTTCAGCAAGCTGTAAAGCTTCACGCGGAGTCATGATTCCCAACTGTGAGTTGTCAGAATCTATCACTCGAATCTTAGGGAATCGAATACGTTCATTGATAGTTGGCAGGTCGCGTGTCGGTCTATTGGCAGTCACAGGCAGTTTTAAAGAGAGAATAATTGGATGCAGATCGCAACAATAAACTAATGCTTAGTCGGGTTGCAACTTGGGGTTTGACAAGGAGCTAAGACGATCACGCCCATTAAAAAATTAGGGTTATTCTTAGAGCCTTGAACACATGATTGTATCTGACATTCTACTCACTCCGCTTAATTTTCTGGAGAATTGTTTACAGAAATTTCCAATAGACTGAATGGGCAACTGTCTCGAAGCGACCCAAAGACCGCCCTTACCGTTTGGCTGAGCCTTCAAGTTAAGTTCTAGCTCTTTTATTAAGAGCGGAAGGCGGAACTTTCTGAACGCCCTAGGTTGGTCATCCAGGTGGAGGAGGTAAAGGCTAGAAGAACCAGGCACTCTAGTTTGAGGTGGGTATGCGAAAAAGTATGCTAGAAAGCGTCTGTTGGGCTAAAGCGGTTTTATGGGGCTGAATCAATCGACTCAATACTGGCGAATAGTTGGCGCGATCGCGGCGATTGTTGGATTGACTATAACCCTGCTTGGAGTTGTCATCTGGCAGGTAATTGAGTCTCAAGCTCTTACCCTTACTCAATCTAGCGTTTGGTTAGAGCCTCTCACTATTGGCGCTTCAGCCCTTTGCAGTGCGATCTCCGTGGGTTTGACAGCCTTTTTTTTGGCTCCGTTTCGGGCATCTACTCAGGTCTGTGAAAATCGATTTCGGACTATTTTTGAAGGAACTGCAATTGGCATTGGACTAGATAATTTAGACGGCACCATTGTGGAGAGCAATAGCGCTTTACAAGCCATGTTGGGCTATAGTCACGCAGAACTTGCCAGCATGACTTTTTCTCAATTTACCCATCCTGATGATGTGGCGATCGATGTGGAGCTATTTGGCGAGATGATTGCGGGCGATCGCAACTCTTACCAAATTGAAAAACGCCACATTGGTAAAAATCAGCAGTTACGTTGGATCAGGTTGACCAATTCCCTGGTGCGAGATGAAGCCAACAATCCTCGTTACACCATTGCTGTGGTGGAAGATATTACCTCCTTAAAGCAAGCCCAAGAGAGCATTCAGCTTTACAGCGATATTGTGAAACGAATGCAGCTTGGGCTATTAGTTTGGCGAATGCCTGACTTGAATAACGTGAAATCTTTGCAATTAGTGGAGTGTAATCCTGCGGCTCAACAAATTTTGCAAATTGGGGCAAACCAAGAAGAGTTGATTGGACAGCCTTTGGCGACCATTTTTCCAGAACTATTAGAAACCAATGTTCCCGATATCTATGCTGAGGTGATTCGATCAGGGCAAGGTCGCGATTTGTGCGAAGGCTGCTTTGGCGACACGACGAGCCAGCAGATTTTTGCAATGAAAGCGTTTCCTCTGCCCAACGGCTGCATTGGGTTAGTGATTGAAGATATTACCCAGCGCAAACAGGCTGAAGATGCGTTGCAGCAGAGTGAAGCTTGGTTTAGGGTCGTTGCCGAAACCGCTGCGTGTATGTTTTTGGTGTTTCAAGGAAATACGCTGCGCTATGCCAACCCAGCAGCGGAAACCATTAGTGGATATTCCCGTGATGAGTTGATGGCGATGAACTTTTGGGATGCCGTTCACCCAGATTTTCAAGCCCTCGTGCGCGATCGCGGCTTAGCTAGGCAACGGGGCGCAGATCTGCCCAATCGATATGAGTTTAAGATTTTGACTAAATCAGGTCAAGAACGCTGGCTAGATGCCACCGCTGGCGTAATTTCGTTGGAAGGTCACCCTGCCGTGCTAGCCACAGGCTATGACATCACTGAACGCAAACAGGCTGAAGAACAACTCCGATTAGCGGCTGATCGAGAGCGACTGCTATGGGAAATTTCGTTGCGGATTCGGAGTTCACTCAACCTAGAGGAGATTTTACAAACAACGGTCGCAGAGGTTCGCCAATTTTTGCAGGTCGATCGGGTCGTGATTGGCGGTTTCGAGCCAAGTTTATGTTGTCGCACGATCGCAGAATCCGTGGGCGATCGTTGGAGGCCGGCTTTAGGGTGGGAGATTGAAGCCTGCAAAATTGCGGAAATTAAACAGCTATTTGAGCCAAATACTGTGCGCGTCATCCACAACACTGAGCAAGTTGAAAAAACTGCCTTTGTTTGGGACTATTACACCCGCTGCCAAGTTAGAGCAGACATGGGAATTCCCATTATGCTTAATGGTGAAATGTTTGGAGTATTGGCTGTAAACCAGTGTTCAGCCCCGCGTCACTGGCAACCATTTGAAGTGGATTTGCTCAAAAAACTGGGCACTCAGGTTGAAATCGCCATCCAACAAGGGCAGCTTTATCAACAGTTAATCGCGTTGGCAAGCAATTTAGAATCTCAGGTGGAAGATCGCACTGTGGAATTGCAGCGACGAATGCAAGAGCTACAAAACCTGAACGAAGTCAAAGATTTGCTGCTGCACGCGGTGTCGCATGATCTCCGAACGCCAATCCAGGGAACGCTGATGGTGCTAAACCATCTTCGCAATCAAGAGTGTGAAACGGTGCCCATGACTCGCTCCATGCTGGATTGTATGATCGCCAGCAGCGATCGCCAATTGACTCTGCTGCACTCTTTGATGGAAGCCCACACCAATACTCAGGCAACGCTGACCCTAAACTGCGAACCGGTTTGTTTAGCCCAAGTTCTTCGGCGGGCGATCGCCACTCAAACTGCGCTGCTGACTGAAAACGAGGCTGCAATTGTCAACCAGATCCCGCCAGACTTACCCGCTATCAATGCTGATCCTGTTAAGCTCCAGCACGTCTTAGAAAATCTGCTTAACAATGCGGCAAAACACAATCCGCCCGGTCGCACCATCACTCTCACAGCGACCCTTAATAACGAAGCTTACCCAAACTTTCTCTACTGTACAGTGACCGATGATGGCATCGGGATGCCCCAAGACCAGTGCGATCGCCTCTTTCAACTCTACGTCCGTGGCTTAGACAAACAGCATCTCACTGGCATCGGGGTAGGATTATATCGCTGTCAACAGATTATTTCCGCCCACGGTGGCAAAATCGGAGTTCACAGCAGACCCAGTCAAGGTTCAACGCTCTGGTTTACTCTTCCCCACTTCCACAGTCCGTGAGTGTCACTGGAATGTTCCAATGCAGCATCTCCATTTTGCGGCACCGCAGCCTTTTGGAGTGATAAAAATTCGGGGTTTCACGTACAAAAAATTGCGCCACGCTGCTTCAAATCAATGACAGCCGCTTTTGTCATCCCTAAATTTTGACCAAACAGGGTTTTGCTAACGGTCGCGCCAACCAGGTTTGTTTCTTGCAAATTTGCACCACGCAAATCGGAGTTGCTCAAATCAGCACCGTAAAGATTCGCACCGCTTAAGTCAGCCCTCTTTAAATCAGCGCGGCGCAGATTGGTGTGACTGAGGGAAGCTTCGCTTAAATTAGCCCTTTCCAAAATAGCAGCAGTCAAATTTGCCCGCCCCATCTCCGATCGACTTAAATTCGCTTGCATTAGATTGGCGCGGGTCAAGTCTGCACTCATCAGAGTGGCACCCAGGGCGTTTGCGCCTGTTAAATTGGCACCTACCAAATTAGCATTATCAAGATTTACACCAATCAATACGGCAGATATTAAGAAAGCCCCAATCAACCGAGCGTCTTCCAAGTTGGCGTTGATCAAATTGGCTCCAGACAGATCAGTACTGATGAAATTAGCTCCCATAAGCTGAGCAGAGTGCAAATCAACCCGCCTTAGGTCGGCTCCAGAAAAATCTTCAGTGGGGCGCAGCCCCACCAGTTTTGCCAATTCAAAAAAGTCTTCAGTGTCTGCCTCCTCAACTAATTGAGTCAAGTCGTAAAGCTTCTGTAAAGACGGATGAGGTGGCATATTGGGGTAGAACTGCCCGGAAAGGGTGGAGCTGTAATCCATAACACTCCAATGGGGAACATTAGCAGAATCAACAGTAGTCAGTAAATATCCTGAAATTTGGCTGAAAATATTCAACTGATCGGGCGATCGCACCTAATATTTTGGGCTACCCACCCATAGTGGGCTGGTGAAGCTGGAATAAATGGCGGGTATTTTATCAAGACAACGCGCAGATTACCGTGAATTACCTAAATTCTAATTTTTTCTAAACAAAAATGGGTTCACATTTGTGAACCCATCAATAAGTTTTTTTAATAAAAAGCATTCAAAGCAACCATACGGTTGGGATAGAGCACTTATAGATAATGGTTTAATCTAAATTGCCTTGAGACCACCGTTGAATTAATTGTTCAACTATCGCTCGCTTATTAGGACTCATCTCTGCACAAAGGGTTTCTTTCAATTGAGAGGGGGTCGCTTCAGATCTACTCACTATAGTGCTTTGCTCTTTTCGCCGAGAAAGGCTGAGGCTTAAAGAACTGGGATGATGGCTTAGTAAATGTAGCTGTAGATCTGGCTGAAACATAGGTGTGTCCTACAAGATAATTGAACTGACTGAAAAAAGTTCCCGTTTGGGTGGGCTAGCTTATCGTCGGTCTAGGCTATTTAAGAACCCTGTGCAGTATATCAATTGTGAGTTCGAGATGGTCAATCTTTGTAGACCAATGATAAAAATTCAAAGTCTTGAATCACTGACTTATCAATTGTTTTGATTGCGTCAGAACTGCCACAGTACGAACCTAGCATTCCCTCATAGCAATGTCTTTAGGACAGTCAAATCTTTAAAAATTAAGCTTTTAGGCTAGCTTGTCTTAGTCAAAGATTTACTTTTCTAAGGTTATATGCAACAGAGCGCGATCGCCTCACCCATATGGGGAAATTAACCCTACCCTTCGGGCTAACTTTTTGAGTATGCATCTTTTGATTAGGCATCTTCTATTCTAACAACTGCTTTTGAAAGAGAAGGTTTTGGGTACTTGCAGCGCTAAAGTTAGGGCACGAGTTGCCATAAAAACAGTTAGGGCGAGCCACAACAGAGGAACGTTTTGCAAGAATCCAGCGATCGCGGCAATCGGCGCAAAACCGAACAGGGTTGCAATCAACGCCGATTTTTGAATGATGTGAGCTTGGGTAAGTCCGAGGAAATAGCCATCGAGCATATAAGCAATGGAGCCGAATCCTAGAACTCCCAATAGCCAGGGTACTTGGTCGCAAATCAGTTCCACGATTTCAGAATGATGGGTTAACAGTCCAAATAAAAAGTTGGGCGCTGCTATGAACGCGATCGCAAAGGCGAGTCCCAGCCCCAAACTGGTTATTCCTGACACTTTTAATAGCAAAGCGAGTTGATTGGGATTGTTTTTTCCATAAAATACTCCTGCCATGGTTTCGGTAGCAAAAGCCAGTCCATCAATAAAATAGGCGGCGAGAGACACTGCTTGCAGCATCAAAGCGTTGGCAGTCAAGATGGTTGTGCCCATTGTGGAACTTAAATTTGTGAAGACGGCAAACGTAGACACAAAAGCAAACGTGCGAATCGCGATCGCGCCATTAAGGGCAACTGATGCTTTGAGGGCGGCGGCATTGAGCAATTTTGGGCGAAAGTGAGGGATATTTTTGTGAAGAGTGCGATCTCGGCAAACCAGCCACACACCAGTAGCCAGCATCAAATATTGACTCACCGTGGTTGCGCTGCCGGCTCCAACACTGTGCCAATTCCACTGCACCACCAATAAATATTCCAGCAAAACTTTACTGCCATTACTCACGGCTGAAAGAAGCAGCACTTTTGAGCTTTGCTCTCGTCCTAAAAGCCAGCCTACTAGGGTCATATTGAGCAATGTGGCAGGCGCGCCCCAAATCATAGCGCTGTAGTAGGCTTGCCCGGATGCTTTTACTTCGGCGGTGGCATTGAGGAACCCAAACCCAACGATTCGCAATGGCTCTTGCAGTAGAACCATGCCAATGCCAGCCACCAGAGCAATCAGCCCATTGCGAAGTCCAATGAGCACAACCTCGTCGGGATCACCTCGTCCGATCGCCTGAGCCGTTAGCCCGGTGGTGCCCATCCGCAGAAAGCCAAATGTCCAGTAGAGATAGTTAAACAATACGGTGGCTAGGGCAATTCCTGCCAAATAATCAATGTTTGAGAGGTGTCCCAAAAATGCCATGTCTACCAGGCTTGCCAAAGGCACCATCAAGTTTGATAAAACATTGACCGCCGCCAATCGAAAAAATCGCTGATAGAAAGTGCGATCGCCCTTCACATTCACCGCTGACACTTGGGTTGCTCCGCTTAGCGACTTTCGCGTTCTTGTAAATAATCTGCCACTAAATTCCTTAGATCTAATATGCCAGCCGTTAGGCTAGCGATGTCTTGTCTATTGAGTGCAATTTGCTGAGCTGCTGCTTCTTGCTGATCTGCAACTTGATTAAACTGCTCCGCAACTTCATCAAGCTTATGGGCAACGGTGTTGAGAGTTGCCCGAATCTCAGCCATTTCTACATCATGGCGAGAGATGTTGTTGTGATGGGCTGTCGTGATTTGCGTGAGTTCGTCTGTGTTCATCAGAATCCAAAGCGATCGCCTACGGCACATCTAATTTTAACGCTTGGAAGTTGCTAATTCATTCTTTTGCATGGTTCTGCAACGCCCAAAGCTCAGCGTGGGGTTCTTTGTTATCATGATTGCTCGATAGACTGCTCGATAGATTGAGAGGATTTCAATTTAGGGAAGAGTTTTGGGCACGGAAGTAATGCCGTTTTGAATTTTGAATTTTGTAAGTCCTTCAGACTGGCTTTGCCAACGCGTAGCGTCTCCGCAGGAGATATTTTGAGTTGCAAGACAAAGAAACATTGCCGCCTCCAGTAGATCATTGGTCGCGTTTCAATTTCAAATTGGTGTAATTGCCGATCCTTTGATAAATAAGATAATTAAGAGGACAAAGATTGGAAAGACTTCTGTGAACTGCGATCGCCTACTTGCCGCCTATGATTATGTCCTCCCGCCGGAGCGCATTGCCCAAACTCCGGCGATCCCCAGAGATCAGGCGCGGCTGCTGGTGGTTAAGGCAAACTTGCAGCAAGCCCACGGAGTTTTTCAGGACTTACCGAACTGGTTGCGATCGGGAGATCTTTTAGTTTTGAATAATACCCGCGTGTTGCCTGCCCGACTCTATGGCTATAAAGCCAGTGGGCTACCCGTGGAAGTGTTGCTCTTGGAGCCTCAACCCGAAGAGGGCAAATCTAGCAGTGATTTTTCTCATCGCTGGTTAGCGTTGGTCAAGCCAGGAAGACGCTTAAAACCGGGAACGCAAATTTGGTTTGGGCAACCCCCGACTCAGTCGGATTCTAGCTCGGATTCTTCTACGGTTTCTGCCAATGTTCTAGCAACAGATAGCGCCACGAGCGGACGAATTTTGCAGTTTAATTTGCCCCCCGGTCAATCTCTACAGGCATGGCTGGACACCTACGGGCAGATGCCCCTACCGCCCTACATTACTCACCCAAACAGCGACCCAGCCGACTATCAAACCGTTTATGCCGATCGCCTGGGAGCCGTTGCTGCCCCAACAGCGGGTCTGCATTTTACCCCCGAACTGCTGCAAACTCTTCAAGACCAAGGAATTGGGCAAGCCTTTGTGACGCTTCACGTTGGGGTAGGCACCTTTCGCCCGGTCGAATCTGAAGACATTACGCTTCACCAGATTCATTCGGAATGGGCAGAGGTGCCGTTCACAACTGTGGAACTGATTCGCCAAACGAAAGCAGCAGGCGGACGGGTGATTGCCGTGGGCACTACGGCTGTGCGATCGCTGGAAGCCGCTGCCCAAACGGGAAATATTCAGCCGTTTGAGGGAAAAACCAACTTATTTATTTATCCGGGCTATGAATGGCGGGTGATAGATGGCTTGATTACCAACTTTCATTTGCCCAAATCCAGTTTGCTCATGTTGGTGAGCGCACTGATTGGGCGATCGCGGCTGCTGGATCTCTATGAGCAGGCGATCGCGGCAGACTATCGCTTCTACTCCTTTGGCGATGCCATGCTAATTTAGCCACAAGCCCAGGGATCGGTTTCCAACTCTTAAATTTTGGGTTTCGGGTGGCGGAGGCAAGCGATACCGTTTTGAGTTTTGTAAGTCCTTCGGACTGGCTTTGCCAACGCGAACCGTCTCCGCAGGAGATATTTTGAGTTTTGAGTTTTGTAAGTCCTTCGGACTGGCTTTGCCAACGCGTAGCGTCTCCGCAGGAGATGTTTTGAGTTTTGAGTTTTGAGTTTTGAGTGGTAAGACAAAGAAACATTGCCGCTTCTAGCCGATCGTCTGTCGCGTTTCAATTTCAAATGGGTATGAGCAAGGCTACGTTTCTTTTCTCACCCCTGATTCTTAAAGCCTGCTTTTAGCCAATGCTGAGGGGATCAACATCAATGGTGAAGCTTACAGAACTAGGACAGAGATCCCGCAGGTTAGAGAAAAATGCAGCCGCGATCGCCACGGTTGCCGGAACCTTGAGCAAAATCTGCCAGCGATAGCGACGGGCAACGCGCTCAATCGCTGCCGCCGCTGGACCCAATCGCTCAACGCCTTGCTCTTGAAGAGGCTGTAGCGCCGCTGCTATCTTTACCGCTGTTGCTTGCACGATGCCGGGGCTAAGACCGCTAAACTTGAGCAAAATCAGGCGACCGTAGGGAGGGTAATGGAGCGTTGCCCGTTGCTCAAGTTCCGTTTGAATGAAGGACTCATACTGCTGCTGCTTTACAGCGATGATAACGGGATGGTCAGGGGAATAGGTTTGCAAAATGACTCGCCCTGGGCGATCGCCCCGCCCACAGCGCCCCGCCACCTGAGTCAGCACCTGAAAAGTCCGTTCGCTAGCACGATAATCAGATAGATGCAGCAGTCCATCTGCCGCTACAATGCCCACTAGCGTCACTTGGGGCAAATCAATTCCCTTGGTTAACATTTGAGTGCCCACCAGCAGATCGGCTTCTCCTTGCGCAAATCGGGTCAGCAGCGATCGATGGGCACCCTTGGTTCGGGTGGTGTCGCTGTCAAACCGAAGGACTCGCAGCGCAGGAAATTCTTGCTCTAGGGCTTGAGTCACCCGCTGAGTGCCGCTACCAAAGTGTTTGAAATAGGGCGATTGACAATCTGGGCAGACTTCTGGGTGAGCCTGAGTGTAGTTGCAATAATGACAGCGCAACACAGGACGCGCCTCAGCGTGGATCTGGTGGTAGGCAAGGGACACGTCGCAATGAGGGCACATTACCACATAGCCACAGCTTCGACAGGACACAAAGGTGCTGTGCCCACGCCGCTGAATAAACAAAATGCCCTGTTCGCCAGATTCATGTAAATGATGTAGCGCCGATTGCAACGCTTGACTAAAAATCGAGCGATTGCCCCGGCTCAATTCCTGCCGCATATCCACCACTTCGATCGCGGGCATCGGACGAGCCTGAACGCGAGTCGGTAAGGAAAGATACAGCGGAGTAGGCGGCGCCGATCGCTCGTGATCTGCCGTCTCTTGACACTGGAGCCAAGTTTCTAACGAGGGAGTGGCTGACCCTAAGATTAGGGGGCACTGTTCTAGTTCAGCCCGCCATTGGGCAACGGTGCGAGCGTGGTAGCAGGGAGAGGGTTGGTCTTGCTTAAAGCTGCTGTCGTGTTCTTCATCTAAAACAATCAAGCCCAAGTTGGCAAGAGGCGCAAAAATAGCGGAGCGAGTGCCAATCACGACTTGTGCTACGCCGGTGAGCAGTTGCCGCCAAGTGTCGTAGCGTTCCCCATCCGACAGGGCACTGTGGTAGACACACACTCGATCGCCAAACCGAGCGCGAAAGCGATCCGTCAACTGGGGCGTTAAGCCAATTTCAGGCACAAGGACGATCGCCGATTTTCCTTGGGGCAGCAGCGGCGCGATCGCCTGAAGGTAAACTTCGGTTTTGCCCGATCCGGTCACCCCATGCAGCAGCACTGAAGTATATCCAGTTAAGGGCAAGATCGCCGCCAGCGCCGTCGCCTGATCGGGGGTTAAGGCTTTAGGCACATCGGGCGAACGCGCCACGCCCGACTCCGATCGCAGCACTTCTCGCGGCTGAATTACTAAATATCCTTTTTGGGCGATCGCCTTCAGCGTGGTGGAACTGGTTTGGCACAGCGCCAATAGATCCGTCAGCCATAGTTCTCCGCCCTGACGCTGCAACACGCGCAACACTTCCTGCTGGCGGGGGCTTAATAGCGCCCTATCTGCGTGATCAACCAGCGTTACCGCCTGCCGCTGCTTGGGGCGAATCGGGGTTGGGGGCTGCAAATAGCTTTCGACCCACCCTAATTTGAGTAGTTCTTGCAGCCCCCGGTAAGCGTTTGGCACCTGTCGCTGCAAATGTTGCCAACTATAGTCACCTGTTTTACTCGACTGAAGCCACGTTAGAATTTGCTGAGCAACAGGCAAGGTAGGATGGGGCGGCACTTCTGAGGGTGGCTCTTGTTGATGATCCCGACTTAGTTTAATTCGCCGCTGCGATCGCCCCAACAGCCCCGTCGGCAACGCCATCCGAATCACCTGCATCAATGGCGTACAGTAATATTCAGACACGCGCAGCAGAATTGTCCAATAGGAAGGTGGAAAAAAGTCTCGCGCAATCACCCCATCGACTTCCCGAATCTGAGCCAAGTTCACGCCATTGGGCAACTCATGGAAGCATCTCACCGCGACCCCGCCTATCTGCTGCGCCCCAAACGGCACACTAAGAATATCTCCTGGCTGAACCGTCAGCCCAGCGGACAGCCCATAGGTGAACACTCCCTGCACGCCCGGACAATCCACCAACACTTCCACCCAACATCCGGTTTGCTCACTGCCAGCAACATTGCCCACGGTTAACCGTTCAGAGACAGGCAGTTCAGAGGCAGGCAGTTTAGAGACGAATGCTTGAGAAATGGGCGGTTGAGATGATGGTGCTGGCAAGAGGCGACCTTGAGTCATTCACCCTCCATAGACAAGGTAGACATTCTGTAGACAGAATACACGGTAACGCTTAAAAGTGAATCCGTGAAAGTTTGGTTAAAAGTGGTTGCTCTATGATCGAAACGGGTTTCAATTGCCATAATCCGGAGTGTCCAGGGGCTTTAGCTGCTGTCGAATCTGTTCTATGACCCTGGCAGTCAATTGATTGAGCGGCTCGTGAGGAATGTGCGGCACCTGCACATCGGCTTGCGCGTAGAGCGATCGCCGCTGCTCCATTAGCGTTTGCAGGCGCAGGCGCAGGTCAGGGACTTGTGAATCGGGGGAAGTTTGTAATAGTGGGCGGTGCTGATCTCCCTGGAGACGGCGCTGCAACTCTGGCAGCGGCACATCTAGCCACACAATAATGCCATGCCGCAGGTAGCTCCAGTTTTGCTGTTTTAGCACAATCCCGCCGCCGGTCGCGATCGCCAGCCGCGTGTATGCCGATAACTCTGCGAGCACCTGAGTTTCTAGCGATCGAAAGCCCGATTCACCCTCCGTAGCGAATAGATTGGCAATTGACTGCTGTGACACCTGCTCAATTACGCGATCTGTGTCAAAAAATCGATAGCCTAACTCTTGAGCCAAGCTCTTGCCGATAGTCGTTTTTCCCGCTCCCATCATGCCAATCAGGTAAAGATTGGTGCCCTTTAAAAAATCACTCATGCGTTCAAGCTTACCTTTTTGTCAAAATACTGATCTGATGGCGGCGCACTCTAACGCTGCGATCGCCGATCATCCCCTTCTTCGTCATCATCAAACCAACTGTCGGGGTTGCGGGTGGAATTGCTTGAAGTTGGGGTAGGCTCGTCTTCCAGTGGTCGGTAAGGGGGCACTAAAACTCGGAAATCTGCATCGACGACTCGCTCAGTCTTGCCGCCGCTCGATGTGCCACCGCTCGGTGCTTGGGGTGCGCGATCGCTATAAGAAGAGGAACTTGAGCGAGGCGGTTGTTGCGGCGGTTGCGGCGGCTCAAAACTATCGCGCCTTGGCGAGGATGCAGGGGCACCGCGATCGCGGGGTTGTTCGCGGATTGATTCATCCCAATCGTCGCTCATGCCCCGCTCCCAATCATCCATATCATCATTCTGTTTAGATTGAGAGCGACTGGTTGCTCGGCTTGACGGAGCTGCCCCTGCTGGCGAAACCGATGCTTCATAGCCGCGCCAGTCTTGCCAAACGGCATCTCCTTCAGCATCCGATGGTTTAACTTGACTTGCCGCTGCCGCTGCCGTTCTACTCTTCTCAGCGGATGTTTTTGAAAAAGGCTCTGAAACGGGATTGCGACGTGATGATGACCGAACTTGAGAGCGGATCGCTTGCCCCGTTAAAAAATTGGACAGCCCGACCAGAAATGTGACGGCAATGGTAGTCAAAGCTCCTGCCGCGATCGCTCCTAATATCCACCAAGATAGCGGCAACGCTAAAGTTGGACTGCCTAAAAACACCAGCGGCAGCACCGGGCTAAGATTTTGTACCGTGAACAAAGTCATGGTTCCCGCGATCGCCAACAGCAAGAGCAAACGAAACAGCATGGTTCAACGCCATCAGTAACCAGCTTTCAGCTTAGCTCAGAATCAGAATGACGGTTCAATGGGCTTATTTTTCGGGCATTCTAGTTTTAGACCGAACTCAATTCGTAAAGTAGCACGTCATGAAAAAAAGCTTACTCTTTTGCCTTTCCTTAGTATCGATATGGGTTGGTTTTGCACCGCACAGTTATGCAGCCGAGAAAAGATGTGGGTGGCTCCAAAATCCAACTCCTGCCAATTGGTGGTTAGTTGACCGAGATGGTACATGGACTATTTCATCGCAGGGAGGCTCTCGCGCTAAGGGGATGGATGCCATCCCGGATGTGTCTAAAAGGGAATATGTCGCGACAAATGGCGGGTATGGATACGCTTGCGCTTGCCTGGATGTCTCGGCTAATCGAAGAACCAAAAGAATTACAACGATTTATAGGGCAAAGCAACTCCCCCTAAGCACTTGCCGAAAAGATCCTGCCCTGCCCAACGAATAAAGTATGCGAATAAAATGAGCGTTTAGCCTTCAGTTTTCAGTGGGGTGCTGGGGTAAGAAGCCGTCCAGTTTCTACTCCCCTATGCCCCGCCGCCTTGCCAGCGTTTTAATGGAACGCAGTCAATTTCTAATTGATCGAGGGCACGAGCGACCACAAAATCGACCAAATCTTCAATGGTTTGAGGATGATGATACCAGGCAGGAATGGCGGGAACAATGCGGACTCCTGCTTCTGCCAAGGTTGTTAAATTTCGCAGATGGATCAGGCTGAAGGGGGTTTCGCGGGGCACAAGTACGAGCTTGCGCCCCTCTTTTAGCTGCACATCGGCAGCCCGTTCTAGCAGATCGGAACTGAGACCTGCTGCCAGTTTACCAACGGTACTCATGCTACAGGGAATGATCACCATGCCCAAGGTTCGGAAGGAGCCGCTGGCGATCGTAGCGCCTACATTACCGCAAGCATGGCAGATCAAGCTGCCGCCCGTTTCAACTCCGGCTTGCTGCCGCCAAAATTCTTCCTGTTGGGCAAGATTAGGGGGCATTCGCACCGCTTGCTCGGCTTGCCACACCCTATAAACAGATTTAGTGGCTACTAGCTCAACTGGATAGCCTGCTTGCAATAAGAACTTGAGCGCTCGCACCGCATAGATCAGCCCAGAAGCGCCAGTAACACCGAGAATGAGAGGATAGGAATGCACAGAAATGAAGATTAGGTGGAAAGAAGCCCTAGTGATAGAGGCAGTTTGCCCACTGCCTTGACTGTCTTAGCCTATCACTCCTCTCCGCCGTTTTCAGGATTGTCTTCCCTTTCAGAATCTTCTGGGTCGTCACCGTCAGGTTCATCGTCGCTCGCTTCGCTGCCGCCACCCACTGCCAACAGGTCAATCTGTTGACGGTAGTAATCAACGCTTTTTACTTGAACTTCGATGCGATCGCCCAAGCGATATTGCTTGCGGTTTTTGCGACCCACTAAGGTTTGCTGACGCGAGCGATATTCATACCAGTCATCTTTGAGAGAACTGACATGAACTAAGCCTTCGACTAATAGTTCTTCAATTTCTACAAATAGCCCGTAGGATTGAACTCCAGTGATCAAGCCGTGAAAAATTTCGCCTGTGCGCTCCCGCATCAGCTCAGCTTTTTTCAACCCTTCTAGGTCTTGTTCTGCTTCTTGGGCAATCCGCTCTCGCTCGGTTAAATGAATCACCACTGCATGGAAATAGGCTTCCATCTCCTGCTGCATCTCTGGCGGCAGCACGTTCCAGCTAATTTCACCCTGAGTATTGCTGTGGCGCAGATTGACGACTTCTTTCGCGCGGGTTGATTTGCGATCGCGCCCATGATTAAACACCGCGTGCAAAACCCGATGCACTAGCAAATCGGGATAGCGCCTAACGGGCGAAGTGAAATGGGTGTAGCCATGACCTAACCCCAAGCCAAAATGGGATTTAGGAGTCGTGCTATAAAAGGCAGGCTTGAGCGTTTCTAGCAACAGATAAGTGAGTACCCGTTCAGCATCGGATTCGGCAAACTTTTTGGTAAAAGCCTGGTAATCTTCGGGCTTAACCATATCGTCTTGCTCTAGTCGCAAATCGATCCCCATACTGCTTGCCAGCTTTATCAGTTCCTGCACATCATCAGGGTCAGGTGTGGGATGCACTCGATAGATTCCAGGAGCACTCAAAGTTTGCAGATGCGCAGCCACTAGCTGATTTGCCAGCAACATCCACTCGGCTAGCATGGCGTGAGTGGGCACAGACGGAGAAACCACCATCGCACCAAGTGCCCCTTCATCATCGTAGTGAAACTTGGGTGTAAATTGCAGAGTGGTGCCGCTCTCAGAATTTCGACTAGCCAGATTTTTCTCAGGTAAATTAAGCTCAAAGGCTCCTCGCTGGCGGCGTTGCTCTTTGAGAACTTGACTGACTGCTGCCATATTATCGAGCAGGTCGAAAATGGGAGCAAAGTCTTGAATGTCCATTGCCGCAGGCTCAGGATTATTCCGTTCTAAAATTGCTTGAGCTTGATTGTAGCTGAGTTGATAGTCAACTTGGATAGCAGTCGGCTGGATTTCATATTCGATGATTTGCCCGTCAGCATCTAGGGTCACCAAGACGGAGACGGCTAGCCGCTCTTTACCAACTAGAAAAGCGCACAGGTTGCCACTCAACTGCGGGGGCAGCATGGGCACAATCAAGTCTCCTAAATAGACAGAAACTCCGCGTTTTTGGGCTTCGCGATCGATGGCTGAATCGGGTTCAACATAGTGAGAAACATCTGCAATATGAACGCCTAATCGCCAATGCCCCGCCTCTGTTTTTTCTAGCGTAATGGCATCATCCATGCTGTCAGGATGGACTTGCTGACTATCGGACTTAACGGAAATAGTCGTTAAGTCGCGCAAATCGAGCCGCTTTTTGAGTTCAGTTTTGGTGACTTTGGTAGGGAGCAGTTTGGCAGCCTGTTGAACGACTTCAGGAAAGTTCAGCAGCAGATCATGTTTACAGCAAACAATATCTACGTCGGATGCATCGGAGTCACCGCCTAATATTCGGGCAACCTTACCAACGGGTGGTTGTTGACCCAAAGGATATCGCAGAACTTGAATATGAACCAATTGGTCGATCGCCTGCTCTAGGCTGTCTCCATTTAATTGCAAGTGCAGTTCAAACAGAAGACGATCATCCAAGGGGACGGCACGAAACCCTTCATCGCCCTGCTTGACTCGCGCCAAAATTGAAGGATTAGATCGCTCTAAAATGAGTTTTACTTCTCCTTCAGGGCTACGGCGACGACTCCCTTCTTTGGTCACTTTAACCAGTACGCGATCGCTGTTCCAGGCGTTGTTTAGCTGGCTTTCACGGATATAAATATCATCGGCTCCTTCCACATCTTGAATGGCAAAGCAAAACCCCTTGCTAGAGCAGCGTAACTTCCCTTCAATCACTCCGTCTTCTGATAGACGACGGTAACGCCCCCGATCTTTCGCCAACACCCCAATTTTTTCGAGAGCATCCAAAGCAATTTGCAGCTTGCGAATGCTGATGTCATCTTTGCAATCCAGTTTCTTTTCTAACGCCTTGGGCGCAACCAGTTTATCGTCTGTAAAGTTTGCCAGTAGGGCTGCGATCGAAAAGTCCATGAAGCGATTGATCCTTGTCCGTGTGATTGCATTCTAGTGTTGCCGTTAACCCAAGTCATTTAAGCGCGACCTGAATTATTTCTCTATCATCACACTTAGGTGAGCAGTACGATAGAGAAATTCGTGATGCGGTGATATTTTATATTGCTGCCCTAAGCTTTAGAAAGTATCTTAAATCGTTTTGACTACCTAAAGATGGCGGCTAGAAAAACACCGTTCATTTCTTTAGATTAGCTGATTAAACTACCACAATGCATCAATCTATGAAAGCGATCGCGCGCCTTCATCTAGGGCGAACGCACACGTATCTTCATAATTTGCGGGATGGGGTAGGAACTTGAGCCAAAATCTTGGTGAGATACTGGTCATCCCAACCCGCCTTGAGCCGTTTGGCACGCGTACCGCCTTTGGCAGACTTCTCTTGAG
>JBGSWI010000108.1:0-43449 GCA_041752515.1 Leptolyngbyaceae cyanobacterium
GCGATCGCCGCCGATGCCGTGAACTGCTTCTGAGGAAATTCTTGTAAAAAAACTCATTACAAAACTATGCAACTGAGTCTATCGTTACTAGCCAGCAATTGTCTTCACCCGCTCTGGCAGATTTGGAGTCAGGGCAATCAGCTTGCCGCCACGAGTTAAGCGAAATTGGCGGTCGCGCCATTCTACCGTGTTGCCAACAAAGCTATAGCCCCACAGCATAAAACTCGCCACATCGCGCAGGGGCACTAGCCACAAAAGCTTTTGAGCAACCGGATCACCTAAGCATCGAACCCCCACGAACCAAGCCATCGTCAGACGCAGTGTCCAAGCAACGCTTAAAACGCACCAACCCAAGATCGAGCCGCCTGTTGCCAGCAAAAATAATAGGCTGGTGACTGTTCCATGGGTGAAGATCAATCCGGCATAACCCCAAGGGCGCGAGGCGCGAATGCCTACCAGCCATCGAGTTTGGCGATGGATAGATTCGGCGATCGTACTTTGCGGCATCACATGGTTGATCAAATAATCAGACAGCACCACTGTGTAGCCTACCTGAGTGGGCAAAAAACCGAGCTGAAAGTCATCTGCTAAATAATCCGCGATCGCCGCAAACCCGCCAATTTCTTCCAGCACCGATCGCCGAATCACAATCGTTTGCCCCATCGCAAACTTGATCCCCTCTAGCGCGGTGCTGACCAACACTCCCGGCAAAAACTCTGTGGGTGTACTCAGTGCTTCCAAGGTGGTGACCCAGCCTTGAGCGAGCGATCGATACAAACAGGTCACCACGCCCACAGCGGGATCGCGCAACGGCTGAATTACACGACGCAAGTAATCGGGCTGAACATAAACATCGCTGTCGGCTAGCAGTAAAATGTCATATTTTGCTTTAGGTAGGGCGTGAGCAAGATTACTAACTTTGCGATTCGCTCCCAAACTATGAAAGCTAGCAGTGACTTGGATATCTAACTTGGGAAAATCTTTAATCAGTTGCCTTACCACCGCCATACTAGGATCTTGAGGATCTTGTACGCCAAAAATAATCTGATATTCAGGATAGTCTTGCTGGCAGAAAGACGCTAAATTTTCGTAGGTTTTGCTGTCAATTCCGCAAATGGGGCGCAGAATGCTAATGGGCGGATGAAAACCCTGATCATCAGTGGGCGAACGGGCGAAAAACTGGCTAGCGGCGTAAATAGCATACCCGTAATAGGCGATCGCCGACAGGCTCAACACAAACAGTAGACCTAGAGCAAAATATCTACAAACGCCCTGACTGATTGCACCCACCATTAACAAAATAAAATTTTGTGACTGTATCATTTTGCGCCTTAAAGTCTTTCTTACAGCGATAAAGAAGAGATTAGATTATCAGAAACGGTTTACTCTTAACTTTATGTTGAAGCTGCAAAAAGAAATCATTGCACGATTTTTAGCCAGATTGCGTGTCTAAGGATCGATTCTAAGAGTTCACGTCCGCGATCGCGTGATCTGAAATCCATTTTTGCAGAATCGGGTTGACTATCTCTGGCGATTCATCTTGAGGACAGTGACCCAGCCCTTCGAGGGTAATAAACTGCTCCACACAGGCATATTTGGCAAATTCTCGACCGAGGGCGATCGGTTCCCACGGGTCCGCACTTCCCCACAAAATCAGAGCGGGACAGGGCAAAACTTCGAGTAAATCTTCAGGCAGGGGTCCTTGAGAATAGCCCGTGAACGCCAGAAACACATCCGCTGCACCCGGATCTTTTGCCGGAGCCATGAGAATTTCAACCAGTTCATCGGTCACGGCTTCTGGATGGGCATAGGCTTGGAGCAAAATCTTACGCACCGTTTTAGGCTGAGCGACTTGCCGGAAAAATGCCCGACCGATCGCCCGTTTTTTGAGTACTTGCTGCAAAATCGGAGTGCCCATGCGCTTGAACCAGGGTTGGGTCGCACGGCGGCGATCGTGCAGTAACCGCAAAGAGCAATTGAGTAGCGCCACAGCCCGCACCCAATCGGGATGATCGACCGCTGTCTGCATAGCGGCAATGCACCCAATTGAGTTGCCAATCAGAAAAGCAGGCTCACCCACCACTTCACGACAAAAATCAGCAATCTGCTGTCCCCAAGTTTCAAAAGTGTATTCCACCTGTTCGCCAGCTTTGAAGACTCCCGGCGCGGGTTTATCAGAACCCCCAAAACCAATTAAATCGATCGCAAACACCCGCCCCACCGTTGCCAACTCTGAAATATTCTTGCGCCAGTGCCCCAAAGATGCCCCAAATCCATGAATTAAAACGATTGCGGGACCACTATCACCTTGCATTTGATAGCGAATAGAAAACCCTTGCCAATGCCAATCTAAAGGAAAGGAGGAGGGTCGAGCCGATGAAGCAGTTAAGGGCACATTAATATTTTTCATTCAATTCTTAATAAAGGCTTGACGTTCAGCGACTCCGCCATCTTAGAAGGGGAGTACTTGGCTCCGAACGTTCCTATTTTTTTGGGAGTGCTACACTCTACTCACTCAGATTGTAACAATCCTGTAAAGGACGATGTAACCTGGTTGGCTTTTTTTCTAGCCTTTTAATGTTTCTTTGGATTTATGCCTACGGAGAGTTTCTATCGCTAGCTGTAACCATTAACGTGTTTAAGTTACAACCAGTTTGCACGGCACATTGAGAGGATATATTCCACTTTTTTATAGTGCTAGCATCCAGTTTCATTTCAGAATCAACCCGCTGTTTGAATTGATGAGGTAAAAGTATGGTGAGTCTCAATATCAAGCCAAGTGTCTCAGTCTCGGCTCCAAAAGCAGCTAGACCCATTGCTTACTCTCGCCCACGAGTTCCTAGTCGTCAGGCAATTGCGTTGATTTCTGACCACGGCGATCCGGCGGCAGATATTGGTAAAGAAGAGGCGGGTGGGCAAAATGTGTATGTTCGCCAAGTGGGGGAGGCGCTGGCAAAGCTAGGTTGGCAGGTCGATATGTTTACCCGCAAAGTGAAATCAGATGATCCGACTATTGTGCAACATTCGCCTCATTGTCGCACGATCCGCTTAGTGGCAGGTCCTCAAGATTTTATTCCTCGCGATCAGCTTTTTAGCCATATGCCGGAGTTTGTCAGTGCGTTTCAAGCGTTTCAGGCGAAGGAAGGCACCAATTATCCTTTAATTCACACCAACTATTGGATGTCTGCCTGGGTAGGATTGCAACTCAAGCAACAAACTAATATTCAACTGGTTCATACCTATCATTCACTCGGCGCTGTGAAATATCAGGCAGTTCCTTTCCGTCCGGCGATCGCGAATACTCGATTAACCATTGAACAAGAAATACTGGAACGCGCAAATTGCATTGTGGCAACCAGCCCTCAAGAGGAAGAAACCCTGCGATCGCTGGTTTCTCAATTAGGCTGCATCGAAGTGATTCCCTGTGGTACGGATATTGAAAACTTTCACTCTATTCCTAAAGCCGAAGCGCGTGCCCAACTGGGATTAGGGCAGGATGAGGCGATCGTGCTTTATGTGGGGCGCTTTGATCCTCGTAAGGGGATTGATACTTTAGTAAAAGCGTGTGCAAGGCTTAAAGAAGGGGTGAACTGCCGCGTTTTGGGCGTGGATGGGTCTTGTTTGGTGCCTACGCCTTATGCCTTAAATCCTTCTAAGCTGAAGTTGGTGATTGTGGGCGGCAGCGATCCTGAGCAGGCAGATGGGCAAGAACGGCAACGCATTGAAGCTAAAGTGCAGGAGCTAGGACTGGCAGACCAAACGCAATTTGCAGGGCGCGTTGGACATGATTTATTACCGCTATATTACACGGCTGCGGATGTGTGTGTGATTCCGAGTCACTATGAACCGTTTGGATTGGTGGCGATCGAGGCGATGGCGTGCGGGACTCCGGTGGTTGCTTCAGATGTAGGCGGGTTGAAGTTTACAGTGGTTCCAGAAGAAACAGGGTTGCTGGTGCCGCCTAAGGATGTGGATGCGTTTGCCACCGCGATCGACCGGATTTTAAGCCAAGAGCTTTGGGCAAAAAAATTACGAAGACAGGCATCGATTCGAGTTCAGCAAAACTTTAGCTGGTCGGGGGTGGCAGCCCACCTGAGTAATTTATATCGCCATCTTTTGGCTCAGTCGATTTCTCATGAAGGGCTGTGGCAACCGACCAGTCAGGGGCTTACGGCTCCGCCCGCTACGATGACAAAAGCATCTTGAAGGTTATTTAATCTTTCCACAGGGCGATGCCGCCCAGCAGTCCAGCAATGTTGGGCACAATCTTGACGGGAGATGGCAGTTCAGCGGCAATGAACTTCGTATTGCCCCCCCCTAGATAGAGAGTGTCGCAGTTGAATAAAGGTTGTAAGGTTGCGATCGCTTTTTGAAGGCGATCATTCCATCGCTTTTTACCGGCTCGGTCTAGAGCGGCGCGTCCCAGTTGCTGTTCGTAAGTTTCGCCCTTGCGAAACGCATGATGCCCCATTTCCAAATTAGGCACGAGCAAACCATTGATAAACAGCGCCGACCCAAACCCAGTTCCCAAGGTGACAACGAGTTCTACGCCAATTCCGGCGATCGCGCCCAAACCCTGCATATCTGCGTCATTAATCACGCGGGTTGGTTTCCCTAGGGCATCCGCTAAGGCAGTAGCGAGATCAAAATTAATCCATTCCGGTGTGAGATTTACCGCAGTTTCAGTGATGCCATTTCGCACTACGCCCGGAAACCCGGCTGAAACGCGATCAAACTCTTTGGTTGCTGCTAATTCTTTAACAATACTGATCACTGCACTAGGAAAGGGAATTTCGGGCGTATCTTTGCGATCGCGCTCGGTTAACGGTATCCCTACGTCGTTTAGCACCATCACTTTGATGCCACTGCCGCCAATGTCTACTGAAAGTGTTTGCTTACCCATTGGTTCAGTCGATTTTGAAAAGTCTAATAGGTCATAGTTGGTCGCGCGATCGCGTTCTTTATTAGGCTACCAAAACCAACGGATGTCTATCCCAAAAAAACCGTACTTCATCAACTCTTTGAAAGTTTAATCGACCCACCCTAAATCTTGTTCAGAAAGATGCCCCGGAGGGTTGCCCGCCGGAAAAACTGGGTGTGCTAATGACCTTTGCCGCCGCTGTAGAAGGTCTTGCTGACTGATGGTTGCAGACGCTAAATGCTGCTTTGGCGTAGCCGGAACAATAGGCGATGGTGTGGGAAGGGGATTTTTGGGAGGAGAACCGGTTTTCCCAGGGAGTCCTGCGGTAGGCTGCACGGACGGTTCACGAATCCCTGTTGATTTTGCAGCCAGGTCTTGCTTCAACTGAGAATTGACTTCGACCAGTTGCAAAATGGTTTGCTTGGCTTCGCCAAGTTCAGTTTCTAACTGCTGACTGCGCCGTTCGGCTTTTTCAGAGGTTGCTTGCAGCTTCTTCGCGGCTATTGTTTGATTTTCAACCTCGACTTTCAGATCAGAAACTTGCTGATTGAGCGTGTCTGTTTGTTGAACTGCTGCGGCTAACTCAGTTTTTAGTCGGGTCACTTCTAAGGCGATCGCACTAGCCTCTTCAGAAGCAGCCGCTTTAGAAGTCTGAGAAGTTGTAGTCGTCCGTGATCCCGCCATTGGGCTTCTGCGTTTTGCGGCAGGCTTAGCCAAAACCGCATCCGCATCCGCCAATTGGTCGATTAAGCCCGCGTCTGATTCAGGTTCACGAGGCTTTTGCGCTTCTTCACGCAGCATATCTGACAATCGTTTTCTAACCATTAGTTCCTCCAGTCGTGCTGAATTTCATCGGCTGCACGGCGATAATCTGATTCGGCTTCTCTCGCATTTTTCCCTCGCCATTGGGCGATCGCCACTCCATCTAAGGCTGCCCGCTCATGGGCTTTATAGGCTCGAATAAAGGCTTTACAGGCAGGAATCCCTAGTTCCATCAAAGTATTTTGCGCTTCTAACGCTTCTCCTAAACTGCGCGGATCGACCTTGGTGAGTAATACGCGATGGGCAACCCCCGCCGGAGTTACGGTTGTCCTCACGGTTTCAATCAAAGCCGCTAGATCCATGGGCGCGGGGGGCGTGGGCAATACGACGTAATCGGCAGCCGGAACCACAGCAAGTAGGGCATCTGATCCTAAAGCGGGAGGCGTGTCCACAACGATGACTTGGTACTGTTGCAGCGATCGCAAATTTGCCAGCAGCGTCGGATCGGTTTCCTTAACCAAGTCAAACTTCGCAGGTTTGCTGCTGCGCTCAACCCACCACGTGGCAGACCCTTGGGGATCGGCATCGACTAACAGGGTGGAGTAGTTTTCTGCCAAGGTAGCGGCTAAATTGACAGCCGTGGTGGTTTTTCCAACCCCCCCTTTGCCGTTGAGTATCACCAATACCCGACTTCGTTGCTCAAATAATGGGTTCCTTTCTTTTGCCCGGTCGGATGGAATCTGAGAAGATACTTGCACTGACACGATCGCTCGCCATATCGCTGACCTAACGGGAAAACTATAGCGCGTTCCACCCGATAAACTTGCTTGTTCCTACAAATATTTGTTTCGGGTCGCTAGGGTGAATAGAGGCGATCGCTCACCAGCCCTCACCCTAGCCGTCTCCCAAGCCAATAGAACTAGAACTATCTGAAAGCCCTTCCGCCCCAAGAGAAAGGTGGGGAGTCGGGCGTTGATTGTTCAGCCCAGGGAGCCAGTTTTTAAGAAACCAATGCCTTCTTGGGCAGGGTGTCTGCGGGAGGCGGGGTCAACTCTGGCTGATCGGCGGCGGCACCCAGCATCCCCCGATAGAGGTCGATGTATTGAACTGCCGATCGATCCCAGCTAAAGTCTTGCGCCATGCCGCGCTGCTGTAACTCGCGCCACTCTTTTTTATATTGGAATCCTTCCCACGCTCTTACCAAACAGGTGTATAGATCCAACGGTTCGTAGCGATCGAAACAGTAGCCCGTACCGGTATGATTCATCGGTTCATGGTGCTGCACAGTATCCACTAAACCGCCGGTTCGCCGCACCACAGGGATGCAGCCATAGCGCATTGCCAACATTTGGCTAATGCCGCAGGGTTCAAATCGGGAGGGCATCAAGAACGTATCGCACCCGGCATAAATTCGCCGAGCCAAAATATCGTTGTGCAATAGATAAACCGACATTCGACCGGGATAGCGGGAGGCTAACTGCCACATCTGCGTTTCATAATAGCGATCGCCCGTTCCCAACAAAATCATTTGAGAATCGCTGTATGCCATGAAGCGATCCAAAATTTGGATGACCAAATCTAGACCTTTTTGTTCGACCAACCGAGTGATCATGCCCATCAGAAATACGCCAGAATTCATTTCTAGCCCGACTTCTTCTTGCAGGGCGATTTTATTGGCAGTGCGATCGTCTAAAGTCTCTGCGGTAAAGGTGTGAGTTAGGCTCCTATCGGTTGCCGGATTGTAAGACCCCACATCAATGCCATTGACAATCCCAGACAGTTTACCGCTGACGAAAGACATTAGCCCTTCTAGCTGTTCGCCATAGGCAGGCGTTTGAATCTGTTGGGCGTAGGTGGGAGAGACTGTGGTGACGCGATCGGCAAACTGCACCGCTGCCGCCATCGTGTTATGCCCTTGCATATACCAGGGGCACCAGGTTATTTGCTCCAAATACCAGCGCCAAGGACCTTGATATGCCAGATTGTGAATCGTAAATACGGTAGAAATATCCGGGGTTTCATGCATCCAGACGGGAATCATGCCCGTATGCCAGTCATTGCAATGAATGATTTGGGGTCGCCACGTGTAGTTCCAGGCAAACTCAGCCGTTCCATTCGCAAATAACGTAAACCGCCAAGCTTCATCCTCGCCCCCATAAACGCGGCGCGGCGCAAAGGCAGCGTGCCCAAACAAATACACAGGCACATCGGAATTAGGTAGCTTGGTTTCAAAGATTTGAACATCCTGAAACATGACTTTGCCTTCCCAAATTGGCTCTTTGGGAACTTTTACCTTTTCGGCGATAAATCCGTAGTACGGCATCAGAATCCGTACATCGTGCCCCATTTTTCTCAAAACCTTGGGCAGCGCACCAACAACATCTCCCATGCCGCCCACCTTGGCAAGTGGCACAGCTTCGGCAGCAACAAACAGGATTCTCATGCTGGTTTTTATCCCCTAATTTCTGTTCCTCAACAGTCTACCCTTGCTCAATTGACGACTCAATCAGAATTTGCTGAGGTTTTCACTATGAGCATAAAAGCGATCATAAACCAGTGGGGGACGCTCCTCACTGAAAATATAAGCTATGCCGGGTCGGGGTTCTTTAGTCGCGATCGAGGGTGGAGATAATCTCATCCAGAATCGCTTGGGCACCTTGCTGACGTAACTTCTGGGCAAGCTGGATGCCAAGTTGTTCTGCATCGATCGCCGCTCCTGTCACTGTATCTTGCACCAGTCGTTGACCATCCAGACTCGCCACAATGCCCGTCAAGGTGAGCGAATCGCCTTCCAAAACGGTGTTTACGCCAATGGGCACCTGGCACCCGCCTTCCAATTCGCGCAAAAACGACCGTTCCGCATAACAGCGATAGGCAGTGGGCAAATGCTCCAATGCTTTCAGCACAGCCAGCACGTCATCATCGCCAACGCGGCACTCAATCCCCAAAGCACCCTGACCCACGGCATGAAGCGAAATATCGGCGGGAATAGACTGGTGAATGCGATCGCCCATGCCCAAACGCTTTAACCCAGCCACCGCCAAAATTAGCCCGTCATATTCACCCGCATCTAGCTTTGCCAAACGAGTGTTCAAATTGCCCCGCACATCCTTAAAGGCGAGGTGCGGAAAATGATGGCGCAACTGTGCTAACCGTCGTAGCGAGGAGGTGCCAATCACTGCCCCTTCTGGCAATGTGCCAAGCTGAAGACCTTGATGCTTAGCATGAACGACCAAGGCATCGGCAGGATTTTCTCGCTCAGTAACACAGCCCAACATCAACCCATCAGGCAAATTAGTCGGCAAATCTTTGAGGGAATGAACCGCAAAATCAATATCCCCATTGATCATGCCGACTTCAAGTTCTTTGGTGAAAAGTCCTTTGTCACCAATTTTTGCCAGCGCCACATCCAAAACTTTGTCACCCTGAGTACTCATCGTATGGACTTCAAAAGTGATGTCGGGAAACGCGGACTGGAGGCAATCTTTCACCCAATAAGTCTGCACTAGCGCCAGTTGGCTTTTACGAGAACCAATACGAATGGTGCGGGTAGAACGGGACAATATGGGGGCTGCGGCTGTAGTCATAGCGCAAATTTAAGGGGTCTTTAATAATGTGACTTTTTTCCACCTTACCGCAGTGTGCATACCGATCGCCGAGCTTTTCAGCAGGCTTGAGTATTACAAAAGATGAAGCGAACACTCACGATCGCCAATACAAGAGATGGAGAACAGGAGGCGGGAAACAAGACTTTGACCCACCGAACCTTGGACACCAAACGCTGAAATCTATACTAAAGGGGCACTAAAGAGGCGATCGCTGGGGGCAGAACCCCCAGCGATCGCTCCTGTGACCTTTAAGCGCTTAAGCGCTCACAGTTGCCAGTTCAGCTTTTTGAATCGATTGCTTTACTAGATGCAAATAAAGCTGACTCAGTTGAGTGGCAACGCCATCCCAGCTAAATTTTTCCTCCACATGAAGACGGGCTTGGTTGCCTAATTGGGCTTGCCATTCGGGATGGGTGAGGATGCGATCGATCGCGGCTGCAAATGCCCCATCATCTTTAGGCGGTGCCAATAGTCCGGTTTCTTGCGATCGCACCGTAAACTGTAAACCTCCCACATCACTCGCCACAACTGGAATGCGGCACGCCATCGCCTCGATCGCCACCAACCCAAACGGCTCATAGTGACTCGGCACCACGCTCACATCCGCCGCCCCGTAGTAAATTGGCAAAATAGACGGGCTGAGGCGACCCGGAAATTCTGTCACGTCAGCCAGTCCTAACTCAGTCACGATGCCCTCAATTCGCTCCCGCTCCTGCCCATCACTTTGCCCCGGACGGCTGCCACCCCCAATAATCAATCGCAGTTTTCCACTATCGCGCAGGCTAGAACGACCCATTGCACGAACCAAGGTCTCAATGCCCTTGCGCGGGTCAAATCGCCCGACGTAAAGCACCACCTTTTCATCGGGCGCAATGCCTAAAATCTGCCGTCCTTCTTCGCGTGAAACGGAACCAAAATGGCTGATGTCGGTGCCACAAGGAATGATGTCGATCGCGCCCTTCGTTGAAACCAGCGATCGCATATGTTCCTTTTCTTGTGGACTGGTTGCCACCACTCGATCTGCCGTTTCCAAAAGCGTTTTTTCTACAGCTAGTCGCGTGGTTGCAACCCCAGGAACCATGGGCACCGATTGATACTTGACTGCGCCCAATGAATGATAGGTATGAACTAGCGGAATATTTAGAACCTTTTTGAGTTGCATTCCCACCCAAGAAGACAACCAATAGTTAGTATGCAAAACGCAATATTGCAATCCAGAATGACGCTGAAAATTTAAAAATCCCTGGACAAATGTTGGCAAATACTCAAACAATTCATCGCGCGGAATAAAGGTTTGGGGACCGGCTGTAATGCGAATGGTGCGGCAACGATCAGTATGTTGAACAATCGGAGCTTGGTCAGGATCAGCGCGGCGCGTAAACATATCAACCTGCCAACCCTGCCGTGATAAAGCCTCACCAACCTGACGCACATATACATTTTGCCCGCCTGCTTCTTCCTTACCGATCTCAGCCGAGGGGTCTCCATGCACTGAAATTAGGGCGATGCACTTTTGGTTTTGGGAAAACATAGTTTTTTCGATTAGAGCAACACTGAATGGATTGAAAGTAGCGGCATTTTCTACAAAGAGTAGTGATTCTTCTCACACTTACCAACATTTGTTGAAGCATGAGAGCTAGCCAAGACCTATTCACAATCAAAAAACTTATCTGATGAATGTCCTGAAAGTAGAACGTTCTAAACGGTAAAACTCCTATCTACACAACTCATCGTTCTAAAAAAGTAATCTGAGAAGATTTAAAGATATAAAAAAGAAATTGGCTAGTAGTAAAAAGCCGATATTGAGTTCAAATGAGATGATTCAAACTGATTTTTTTGTGGAAACCACAAAGTATAAAACTACGAGTAAAGAGCAAATGACGCAACTAGGAGTAACTGGATTAAACTAACCTAAAAATTAAATAATTGACTTAGGTGTTTAAGAAAAACTTATCGCTGATTAATCGAAACTCATCTTAAAAACTGTGTGTTTAAGTCTAAATCAGCATTGCTAGAGAGGGAGGTGTCAACAGTAGCAATTGAATGAATACAACGAGCAGCAGACTGAATCAGGTTGCTAGAACTTAAGTCACGTTGCCAAGACTTTAACACAACTTATTGAAAATACAGAGCGCTTCAAACTGTGGCAACCAATGTATCTCATTAGGCAGAAGTATATTTTGAGTCTTTAATGGGTGCGGTCAGAAATTTGCGACTCATCAAAAAAGTGTTTAAGAAAACAGCGATCGCTTCTCCTGCCTTCATTTTCTGGTATGGGTTTTCCCTGAGAGAAAGCTCTAGCTCTGTGTTTTAAAGAACATTCAAAGAGGAGTTAAAACATAAGAAAAATATATCAATATCTTTTTCAATTTAGGTTTTTCTTATACAAATAAATCCTCAAATCTGGATCTCGATATTTTGAGCCGCTAATATTTCATTAAAATAAAAAGCAATAAAAAGCGAAGCTAGCTAAATAGCCAGCTTCGCCGCTATGGAAGGAGTCTTCAAACGCGATCGCCGCCAATTACAGCCGTCTACGCCAATTAGCCAGTTAATATAAGCGACTCAAAACATAGTCTGCGAGTTTCACCAAGACTTGGCGAGAAGCGGATGGAGGTAGTTCTTGCAAACACTCGATCGCGCTTTTAGAATGTTGCTTGGCAAGCGCGCGCGACCGCTCAATTCCCTGACTATCCTTCACAAATGCGATCGCCTGCTCTAGATCTCCGGGCTGGGCAAACTCTCGTTCAATCAACATCTCCAAAGACGGCTTTTCTTCTAATGCATACAGCACCGGAGCCGTCAAATTGCCATCCTTCAAATCTGATCCAGCCGGCTTGCCTAGCTCCTCCGTAGATCCTGTGAAATCTAAAATGTCATCCACGATTTGAAAAGCCAAACCAATATGACGACCATAGCCATAGAGGGATTCGGTTAAGTCTGGGGAAGCATCACTTAGCACCGCCGCCGCCTTTGAGCTATTAGCAAGCAGACTTGCTGTTTTGTAATAGCTTTTCTCTAGGTAAGCCTCGATCGATAAGTTTGTAGAAAAGCAATTTAAGCCCTGCTGAATTTCGCCTTCTGCCAAATCCATAATCACTTGAGAAAGCAGCTTAACGACTTCCAAATTGTCTAGATTTGCCAAATACCAAGAAGATTGGGCAAACAAAAAATCACCCGCTAGCACTGCAATTCGGTTGCCAAAGTTGCTGTGAACCGTGGGCACGCCCCGGCGCAGATCTGACTCGTCAACGACATCATCATGAACCAAACTGGCAGTATGAATCATTTCGGTGATTTCAGCCAGCCGCCGATGGCGAGGAGTTAGCTCGTGCCTGGGCATGGTTGCCTTCGACACTAAGAGCACGATCGCGGGTCTAACGCGCTTCCCCTTTGCGCCAAAGAGATGTTCTGCGGCGGCATATAAAATTGGGTGACGGGCACCAATGAGATTTTTGAGATTTTCCGTGAGTAAATCAAGGTCATCTTCAACGGGAGAGAAAAGAGAAGTAGCTGGAGTCATGAATGTCCGACTCTGAGGATAAGTTACGAAACTTTAAGTAATCTGTCCTTATTTTACTCACAACACACTCTTATTTACGCAGCCCTCTCCCGAAAGATTCAAAACTAGTCACTCAGAGGCAAGTATCGGCGGATTAAAATGTGATGGTTTGTGGCGCTCCCCCGCTAGGGCAGACTACTGAGGGGTGAGCGCAGCCGAAACCCGGTGGCAGTTCATTGGGCACCTCTATTTGTTCCATCGTTTTATTCCATCGTTAATGTCTCTGCGACATCAGTGAATTGCGGCATCCCAGTCTCAATGGGTTTCGTCCATTTAGGTGGCTCAATTGGCTGCTGAGCGGTGGGTGGAACCTATTTTGGATCTTTGCTGAAACTTCTACGGTTATGACGTTTCAGCAAAAGTGGTCAATTTGCCAGAAATACCTTCCGTTCAGGGTTGGAGGCTAGATATCAAATAAGTCCTATAAAAAATACCCCGGACAGAGAGGTAAGCGTCGTCGCGGTAATCATCTTTGCAAAACGCATAGGCTGTATCCATGACAGTGTGAAAAAACTCCAGCAAATTGCTGACAGTTCACCCACGAATACAGCACTTCAACGCTTCATCAGGAAAATAACGCTTCATCAGGAAAATGTAGAGAAACTCACCGTTTAAGCAACGGGATGAGCAACTTTTTCTTCAACCTTAACGGTCGTATCTTCTCGCAAAAATTCTACGACCTGTGCCTCAATTTCACGGCGAACAATTTCGCGATATTCAACAAAGTGTTCAATCTGGGCACAGGTGGAAAGATAGCTACTCAGACCGCCTCGGTTATGGCGATACATCCCCCATAAATAGCGCCAGAACATCCAGCGAGTATCGCGGACAAACCCTTGCCGCCAAAAGATAATGGCGATCGCCTTTACCGCTACCCGGTCGATTTTTTTCTGGGCAACTTTACCCTTTTTCGGATAGTTGGCTTCACTCAGCAGCATGAAATGGCGATAAGTGCGCGATAGAAACTTTTTGGGTTCATATAATTCCCAGAACGCTTCCACAAACTCGTGGGCAATGTCTTCTAAGGGTCGAGTAGGCACAAAGTTCATCAATGCCGTTTGGTTGCCAGAAGTCGATTCGCCGCGCAGTCGCCCTTCTTTGATTAGTCGGTGCCACAGGGCAGTGTCGGGCAGCGCTTGCAGCATACTGAATAGCGCTGTTGGAATCGTGGTTTCTTCCACAAATTTCACAATTCGGTTGCCTGCACCCGCTTTTTCGCCATCAAAACCGATGATGAATCCTGCCATCACCCGTAAGCCAGAACGGGCAATATTTTTGACCGCCTCGCTGAGTGGGTCACGTGTGTTTTGAAATTTTTGGGTCATGGCAAGGCTGTCTTCGTCGGGGGTTTCAATACCCAGAAACACCGAGCCAAAGTTGCAAGCGACCATCATATCCATCAGTTCTTGGTCCTGTGCCAAATCTACCGAGGCTTCAGTGGCAAAGGAAAATGGAAACGCGTGTTCTACCATCCAAGGCTGCATCTGCTTGAGGAACAGCTTAACGTTGCGCTTGTTGCCAATAAAGTTGTCATCGACCATGAAGATGCTGCGTCGCCAGCCCAAGTCGTAGAGATATTGGAGTTCGGCAAGAATCTGTTCGGGAGCTTTGGTGCGGGGTTTGCGACCATACAGCACAATAATGTCGCAGAATTCGCATTGAAAGGGGCAGCCCCGCGAAAACTGCACCGACATTTCAGCGTAGGCTTCCATTTGCAACAAGTCGAAGCGGGGGATGGGCGTGCCGGTCACATCAGGCTTTTCGCCGCCTGATCGGAAAATACCTGTGCGATCGCCCCGGGCGATCGCCTCCACAAACATCGGTAGGGTAATTTCCCCTTCATCCAAAATCATGTAATCGGCACCCGCCTCCTTCGCTTCGTCTGGCAGCGCGGTAGGATAAGGACCTCCGACTGCAACTGGCTTACCGCGCCGCCCACATTCGCGGATTTGAGCCAACAGGTCATCTTTTTGCACAATCATCGCAGACATGATCACCAGTTCTGACCAGTTCCACTCCGCTTCCGTGGCTTCCCGAACATTGAGATCGACTAGCTTAAAATTCCACTCTTGCGGCAAGATGGCGGCAACTGTTATCAACCCCAGTGGAGGGAGCATTGCTTTTCGATTGAGCAATGCCAGCGTTTTTTCAAACGACCAAAAGCTTTTGGGAAACCGAGGATATAAGAGTAAAACGTTCATTCAAACTCACACGTAGGATTAGGAGTTGCTCAAGTACCATGCCCAGCGAGCAGGTATGACCAGTTCATTATGGCACTGGATTCAGTGTGTCATGACCTAGACAGAACTGACTAAGACGATAGCAAGAAGTTCCCATCATCGTTAGCCATTAGCGCTTCTGTCTATCACGACTCTGGTTCATAATGTCATGACAATCGTTCAATTGGCTACGAATCTACAGAAATTTTCTAGGACATCCAGCAAATGATACGGAATTTTTCCAAGTCATCCAAAATCCCGTCATTTACGTGAAACCTAACTGTGATAGGGTTTACAGGTATATTGGCTTTGTTCTGGTGGTCGCTGTATGACGACAATTTGGGAAATAGATTTTTACTCGCGTCCGATTTTGGATGAAGATGGAAAAAAGATTTGGGAAGTGCTGGTTTGTGAGAGTCCGGTGGATATCCAAGCGAAGCCGGATGAACTGTTTCGCTATGCCGAATACTGCTCCAATACTGAGGTTAATTCGGTCAAGCTGAAGGAAGTTTTGGAAAACGCGATCGCCCAAGCTCCCAACCCGCCGGATAAAATTCGCTTTTTTCGGCAGGCAATGAACAACATGATCACCAAAGCCTGCGATGAACTGGGCGTTTCAGCAACGATGAGTCGGCGGACCTATGCCCTCAACCAATGGATGCAGCAGCGACTTGAGCAAGACTATCCCAAACAGCCCGGATTTCAGCCGGGAGCCAATCCTACTGTCAGCTTTGGGACTACATCTGCTCGCCCATTACCAGATGCCTTGCAAGGTCAAAAGTGGGCACTGGTAACCCTGCCAGCGCTGGCTTTTGATGATTTGAGTGCCTGGGATGTGGGCTTTGGCGAATCTTTTCCCCTCAGCTTAATCCGGCTAGCGGCAGATGCGGTTATTCCAGGGTTGGTGATCTTTTCCGATCGGGCAACGCCGCTAGCGGCATGGATGTCTGGGCTGGAGTTGGGATACTTCAAATTTGACTCAGAGCCGCCTCGATTGCTGCTAGAAACGGGGGTGAGCGATCGCTGGATTCTTGCCGATTTGGTGAATGCTAGCCTTCAAACCGAAGCGATTAACTTTGAAACTGCGAAACGGCAAGCAAAGGGCGTTCACTTTTTAGCGGTGCAATCTTCACCGGACATAGAAACCTTTGCAGGATTCTGGTTATTGCAGGAGTCCAATTTGGCGTAAGTTGATGATAGTCGCGAGTTGTTGGTCGGTTGGCTGCTAACCGTTGACCCCTTCTAAAACTAAACGCTAATTGCCATCGATTAAATATTATGAGTTTGCAGGATTTGCAGAAACAAACGCTAGCCGAGCAATTGCTTGAGTTAGCGATGAAGTCGGGTGCTGAGGCGGCGGAAGTATTTCAGGCACAGTCTTTGTCTCGTCCAGTTTTTTTTGAAGCAAATCGGCTAAAGCAGCTAGAAAGCGCCCAAGCAGAGGGAGTTGCGTTGCGGCTATGGCGACAGGGTTGCCCTGGTTTGGCGGTTGCCTACGGTCCTGTGGAACCTCAAGACTTGGTGACACGGGCGCTGGCATTAAGTGAATTAAATGAGCCAGAAACCATTGAACTGGCAGACGCAACCCAGGTACATTACCCGGATATGGGAGAAACAGTATCGGTGGAGCAGTTGGTGGACTGGGGCAAACAGGCGATCGCCCTGGTGCGCGATGCCTACCCCGATGTGCTGTGTGAAGCGGAATGGGAATGCGATGCCGAAACCACGCGAGTGATCACGTCTACAGGGTTGGACTGTGGCTATACTGATACGACGCTGAGCGCTTCACTGGCGGCTGAATGGGTTCGTGGGGATGATTTTTTAAGCATTTATGATGGGCAAACTCAGCGCGATCGCCTAGATCCTGAAGCGTTGGTTGAGCAGATCTTGCAGCGATTACATTGGGCAACCGACAACATTCAAACCATCAGCGGACGGATGCCGATCCTATTTACTTCAAAAGCAGCCGATATGCTGTGGGGCACGGTGCAGGCAGCGTTAAATGGGAAGCAAGTGATTGAGGGCGCGTCGCCTTGGAGCGATCGCCTCAACGAAAGGGTCACTTCTAAGGAGCTAACCCTGTCACAACATCCCGATCGCGGACCCTTTAGCTGCCCCTTTGATGATGAAGGCACGCCCACTCGACCGATTACCTTTATTGACAGCGGAGTGTTGAAACTATTCTATGTCGATCGCACCACCGGGCGCGCCCTCAGCAGTGGCACGACGGGCAATGGCTTTCGTCCTGGGCTAGGCAGCTATCCCACACCGGGTTTATTTAATTTGATTGTGGAATCGAGGGAGCGATCGCCGGCTGCAAAATCATTAGAACAACTCATCGCCAGCCTGGATGATGGCATCATCGTGGATCAAATGCTGGGGGGCGGAGCCGGAATTTCGGGCGAGTTCTCCGTTAACGTAGATTTGGGCTATCGAGTCAAACAGGGCGAAATTGTAGGGCGCGTGAAAGATACGATGGTTTCTGGCAATGTTTACACTGCACTCAAGCAACTGGTTGAACTGGGCGGCGATGGCGAATGGAATGGGTCTTGCTATACCCCCTCGTTGATCGTCGATGGACTGTCGGTAACAGGGCAAGGTTAGCGATCGCGCTGGTGACCCATTTCACACAATCTTTAAGGCTTCTCCGCTTGGGCAATTCGAGCAAGATATCGAGGATTTGGTTGAATATTGACGAAAGAGAGGTTTGAATCACGGGTCAAAAGCCAGCAGCGGGTCAGAAATAACAGGTCAAAACAGCCTACAATGCAGGGCGATGTTAGAAGATTAGCGCTGACGCAAATAGGGAATTATGGAACTGGAAAATAAGTTAAAAGAAGTAAACACCAAAGCGTTGGAGCAAGCGATCGCCCAAGTCATCACCGATGCCACCGGTTGGGAATATGACTGTACCTTTAAGGTGATTGAATATGTCAACACGGGCACCGCAGAAGTGAAGCTAGTGCTGGAAACCACTGACTGGCTGATGCCCAAGCAAGATTAAGCGGTGATTAGTGTGGGATGCGTGGCAAGGGCGATTCGCGCCATCTCACGGTAACAGGGTACTGGGGGTTACTTCAAAATTAGCAGGTTAAAAGCGGACGGTGCAGGCTTTGCGATCGCGGTCAGACCCTGGCTCTTGCCAAGAATAGGCAAAGTGGCTCACTGTCTTAAGTTGCGGTGCCAGCCGATAGAGCACCTGCATCTGCGCTTCTAAAGGCGGACGATTGCCCACAGATTTTTGCCAGACTCCAGCCAGCACCGGTTTCACCTGCACTCCTGCGGGGGCATAGCTCAACACACGCTGAATTTGCTGCATAATGCAACTCGTATTGCCACACACGCCATAAGCCATTGGGTGCCATTCTGAGCCAGTGGGAAAACGATCCCACAGTTGCAGCCGCGAGTCGTAGCCCTGCCCGACGGTCATATTGCCATCGGGAAAAAAGACCACACCAGCCGCCATTCCTCGATTTTGCACATTGCCTGTGGCTTCGTTAACAAAATCAATCACTCCTTGACCCGCATGGGCAAGCGCTAGCCGCCACAGTTCACTCTGAAAAAGCGATGCTTGTTTTGCAGTTGGCAAGTTGGCAGGAATGCGCGCAGTATCAATTCCTTGCCAAACGGGGCGCTGTTCTAGCATTTTTGAAGGGGTTAGATCTGGGACACTGTTGGTTTCCTTTAAATCATTGGCTTTGAGAAAGCCATATTGCAAAAAGCGTCGCAGTAGTTCTACCCCGCTAGCGTTTTGTGCCCGCTGCAAAAGCATTTGTTGGGAGGCATCGCCATATATCCACAAGTCTTGCACTTTGCTAGCGACTGAGGCACTGCCACTGCCACGAGGATATCGAATGTAGTCAAATAAAATGCCATCAGGTTTGCGCTGGGCGATCGCCGAAATCAGCGTTGAATAGTCTTGCCGAGCTTGAGGGCTATAAGGATCAACAAAGACTTCATCGGGATTGAATTGCCCTAACTCGGTGCTCAGTCCCGGCAGTACATTGGCAGTCAAACTCGTTTGCCCTAACCCATTTTTTGCCAAGGTTTGCTGGCGATCGAAGCGACGGGCGTAGCTTGCACCAAAGTTCATGCCAAACATCCAGGCATACACCTTCAACCCACGCGCTTTTCCTTTTTGAATAGCTTGTGCTAACAGATCCACATTGTCGGCACCAGAACCCGCCAGGGTAGACAGCCACGGGGTAACGTTTTGGTTGACCGGCAGCAGCGCCCGACCACTATAAAACGCCTCGACATAAACCTGGTTATAGCCTCGATCTACAATTCGATCGAGCACCGCATCAAGAGCGCCAGGTTTGGCATCGCAAGGATAGAGCCGAATCCAAATTGCTTGATTTTGGGGCCAGGTTTGGGTGCGGCAAGTTCGCAGGCGATCGCCCTGCTGAATCAGCAATGCTTTATATTTTTTTTGTGCATCGGCGTTGCCTTTTACCGCTTCGACTCGCAGTTTGTCTTTTTGGGCGATCGCGCTAGCGGTTTGCTGACAGTAGGGCGTATTCTCCGCCTGGGCAGGCTGCAACGGCATCGCCACGCTGACGAACCCTGCCGTAATACTGATGACAACGGCACGACGAAAAGCAAGGCGCGATCGCGAACCTAGCCACTCCCCAAAGGGTAATCGCTGTTCACATGAAGCCAGCGTTGCAGGTTTATAGATGCTTAAAATCATTAGACACTGGGGCACCAATCAGGATGAGCAAAAATCTGTCCTACCAGACTAATGCACGATCGCAAATATGCAACATAAATTGAGTTTCTATTTCTGGTTGTGCAGGGTTGATTTACGATTCAACTCCGCTTCGCATAAGCGATTAAAGAAACACCCAAAAATATAACTGCAACTCCTGCAATTCGGGTTGGACTGGCTGGATACTTTGCCAATCCAATCGCACCGTAATGATCCAGAAGCAATGCTGCAATCATCTGCCCTGCAAAGGTTAGCGCCAGTGTAAGTGTGGCTCCAATTCTCAAAGTCGCGATGATCGTTGCCCAAACGTACAATGTCCCCAAACATCCACCAGTCAACATCCACCAGGAAATTTGAGCAAGTGCAGGCGAAGTGGGAAGTGGATATTGTGCAAAGAAGCAGATCAGGAGCGATGTTACAGTCCCGGCAAGGTATGAAACAAACGTAACCTGCATCGGTTCACCTACATAGCGCCGCAGCAGCGTATTAAGAGCAACTTGCACAGGGATAAAAGCACCGCCCGTAAGCGCTGCTAAAAAGTAGATCGTCCGTCCATTCATAGTGAAGCCTCTCGCCCTATTTATCTTGAAAATAAGATACTTGATGTCAAGATTATAGCGACTGTTTTGATGTCAAGATATTTAGTGTCAAGAAACTTACACGAGTGAATTGCACGATGCAGCCTGATGCAGTCGATAAGATTTTGGCGCAGTGGCAACGGGAGCGCCCCGATTTAGACGTTTCACCGATGGGCGTTATTGGACGAATGGGACGGTTAGCCAAGCATTTGGAACGAGCCATTCAAGAGACGTTTTCAGAATTTGGCTTAACTGTTGGAGAGTTCGACGTGTTAGCGGCTCTCCGTCGTTCTGGTCATCCGTACCACCTTTCACCCACCGAGTTGTTTAATACCCTGATGGTTTCATCGGGCACAATGACACATCGCATTGATCGTTTAGAGGAATCTAAACTTGTTAAGCGGATTCCCGATCCGAGCGATCGCCGAGGGACACAAATTGAGTTAACTGATAAAGGTTTTTATGTCATTGAAAAAGCGGTTGAGGATCATGTTGTTAATGAAGATCGCATCCTTGAAGTTTTAGAAGCATCAGAACGTGAAGCCCTCGTTCAATTACTGCGTAAGTTTTTGGCATCGTTTGAGGAATAATTCTAGGAATACTCAACGCTATTAGTCCTGCTAATTTCTGAATTCTCCAGCGCTAGTATTGGCGCAGGATTGGCTACCGCAGAGCTAACACAGAATTCTATGCAGCCAAATGAACGAAAGCCACTAGCGAACTGAATGGACAAAAAAAAGGGTGAGCATTGCACTCACCCTCAGAATTTTAGAAATTATTCAATTCCTTATTCGATTCCTTCAATCCGATCTTCGACTTGTTGATAAAGGTCGCGGAGTTTGTCGAGGTTTTCCTCGCTGGTTTCCCAGTAGCCGCGTCCATTTGCCTCTAGCAGGGTTGTCACCATTTTGCGGAATGAGTTGGGATTGAGATCCATCAACCGTTTGCTCATTTCTTCATCTTTAAAGAACGTGGTATTGGTGTCTTCGTAGACCCAGTTATCCACGGCATCGGCGGTAGCAGACCAGCCCATGGTATTCACCAACCGTTTCGAGAGTTCTCGTACGCCTTCATAGCCGTGGGAAAGCATTCCTTCGTACCACTTAGGATTGAGTAATTTGGTACGGGAATCTAGGCGCACGGTTTCCGATAAGGTGCGGATTTGAGCGTTAGCGGTGGTGGTGTCTGCCATATAAGCCGTCGGCTTTTTGCCATCATCTCTCAGACTAGCGACGATTTTGGTCGGGTCAGAGTCGTAGTAGTGGGAAACATCGGTGAGGGAAATCTCCGAGGAATCCAGGTTTTGGAAGGTGACATCGGCGGTTTTGAGTGCCGCTTTGAACAGGTCTTCGCTTTGATCCATCATGCCGGGATTATCGGATGAGAAGGCGAACCCTTTACGAGCCAGGTACATATTTTGCAGTTCCTGTTCGTTTTCCCAGGTGCCATTTTCCACCGCCAGGTTGATGTTGCTGGAGTAGGAACCGGAGGCATTGGAGAAGACGCGGGTGGCGGCTTGACGCAAGTTGATGCCCATGTCTTCGGCTTGCTTGAGGGCGTGCTTACGGACGAAGTTCATTTCCAGTGGCTCATCGGCTTCGGCTGCGATTTTGACGGCGCGATCGAGGAGTGCCATTTGGTTAATGAATAGGTCACGGAAGACCCCGGAGCAGTTGACAACGACATCGATCCGGGGGCGACCCAGTTCTTCTAACGACAGTAGCTCTAGCCTGTTGATCCGTCCGAGGGAGTCGGGCATGGGCTTAACACCAACCATCCACAGGATTTGGGCAAGGGATTCGCCGTAGGTTTTGATGTTGTCGGTGCCCCAAAGCACGCAGGCGATCGTTTCGGGATAGTTGCCGTCGTTTTCTTGGCGCTGGCGATCGAGCAGGCGATCGACCACCACTTTTGCCGATCGCACCGCAGCCGCAGTGGGAATCGATTGGGGGTCAAGGGCGTGGATGTTCTTACCTGTAGGTAGGACATCGGGGTTGCGAATCGGGTCACCACCGGGACCAGGGATGATGTATTGACCATCTAGCCCAACCAATAGAGCACCCAGTTCATTATCGGCAACCACTTGCTTCAAACAAAACTGGAGATACTCAAACAGCGGTTTGAGCGGTGCAGAATCAACGGCAGTGTAGCCTGCTTGATGGAGCGCTTCGACCCAAGGCGCTTTTTTATTGTTAAACAGATTGCTAAACATCGAGAGCTTGGAAACACGCCCTTCTTCGTCGATTTGAGCGTGAACCATGGCGGCAACGGCGGTGCGGATCGCCATATTGATACTGTTTAGCAGTTCTACATCGCTGAGCACTCCGCGATCGCTGTTGGCATAAATCTCGTCAATGTCTCGTTGGACGCTATTGGCAATGATCCGTTGCAGACTCAGAATGTCATCTTCTTCACGATCGAGGCTGGCAATGTTGACCAGGGTGGCGATCGCTTCTTCTGCCGTCGGCGGTTTGCCAATCACGTGTAAGCCGCAGGGCAACAGGCGTGATTCAATCTCCATCAATTTGATGTAGACCTTGCCCACAACCAGATCGCGCTCTTCAGCGGTCAAATCCCGCGCATCTTTGTCGGGCAAAGCCACATCCTTGTCCAAATTCACCACGCGGCACTGATCCATGATGGTGTTGGTGATGGATTCGCCCCGCCCCGTATCTTTCAGAGTTTGATAGGACGCAATCAATTCGCTCAGTTCTTTCAGCCCCTTATACAATCCCGCATTTTCAGCGGGTGGGGTGAGATAACTGATGGTTTCGGCATAGCTACGACGCTTGGCGATCGTCGCTTCCGAGGGGTTATTTGCCGCATAGTAATAGAGGTTGGGAATGGTGCCGATCAGGCTATCCGGGAAGCACTCATCCGACATCCCAATCTGTTTTCCGGGCATGAACTCTAGCGAACCGTGGGTGCCAAAATGCAACACCGCATCCGCTTTCCAGATCTTTTCCAGATAGGTATAGTAGGCGGCAAAGCCGTGGTGGGGGCTAGCAGACCGGGAGAACAGCAGCCGCATTGGGTCGCCTTCATAGCCGAACGTCGGCTGCACACCAATGAAAACATTGCCAAAGGATTTGCCGTAGATCAACAGGTTTTGCCCGTCGGTGTTGAGGTTGCCGGGAGCCGGTCCCCAAGACGGAATCAGGCGATCGTGATAGGGCGTGAGGGCTTCATATTCCGGCACCGACATTTTGTAGGCGATGTTGAGTTCAGGGCTATTGAACTGCGCCTGAGCGTTGTGCAACACTTCCAACATCAGCTTTTCTGCCGAGTCAGGTAGCTCTTGTACGTCATATCCGTTGTTCCGCAGCGATTCCAGCACTTTGTAGATGGAGCCAAACACGTCTAAATAGGCAGCGGTGCCAACGTTGCCCTTATCGGGCGGAAAGCTAAAAACCGTTATGGCAACCCGCTTATGCAGTTTGGGTTTGCGGCGCAGATTTGCCCATTTCATCGCCCGTTGCGCGATCGCTTCCACTCGGTCTTGTAGGGCGATCGCTTTACCCGTGTTGCCATCCCGCCCTGACAAAATAATTGGCTCAATCGCGCCATCTAATTCTGGCAGAGCGATTTGCAGCGCCACTTGAATCGGGTGCAGCCCTAGTTCGCTATCCTGCCATTCTTCGGTGGTTTGAAACACCAACGGCAGCGCCACCATATAAGGACGATTGAGCCGAGTCAGGGCTTCGATCGCCTTGGGATGATCTTGTCGTGCCGGACCGCCCACTAACGCAAAGCCAGTGAGGGATACCACGACATCTACAATCGGCGTTGTTTTGTTTACCGGATCGTAGAAAAATGCTTCTACAGGCTTGGAAAAGTCTAACCCACCTGCAAACACTGGCACTACCCTGGCGCCCATTGCTTCCAATTCAGACACCATCGACACATAATGAGCATCGTCGCCAGTGACTAAATGAGTCCGCTGTAAAACCAGCCCTACTGTGGGCACGAGCGGATCGCGCATTTCTTCGGGCAAGTCGCGGCGAGAGGAGAACCAGTTGAGATACTCCTTCACATCTTCATACATCGTGGGCGCGAGGGGATGCCAAATGCCGAGATCGGGGTAGGTCACTGGGTCTTGATATTGAAAGATCGGAGCGGCGTTCCCGTTGATGCCCACTTCGCCTTTAAATACATACTTATCCGCCAGCATCAGCAAGAAATTCTCCAGGTTTTCTTGAGAACCGCCCAGCCAATACTGAAAGCTGAGCATAAAGTTGCGGGCATCCTGCGCTTTATCCATCGGCAGGTATTTCAACACTTGAGGCAAGGTGCGAAGCAGCTTTAGCATGGCATCTTGAAAACCTGCGCCTGATTTCTCCTTGCGCTTTTTCATAAAGCTGGCGATCGCGCTCTTAGATTGCCCAATTTGCGCCAAGGAGAAACTGCCCATTTTGTTTAGGCGCATCACCTGGGGCATGGAGGGGAAGACCACCGACACATCCAGGCGATCGCGGTAAGGTTCCACCGCTTCCACCACCTTGTCTGCCAAATCTTCTAGAAAAATCAACGAGGCGATAAAAATATTGGCTTGAGAAACATCTCGCTTAAAGTCGTCAAAATTCGTCGGATCGCGGAGTTCTTCAATCAAATAACCGCTAATTTCAACCGCAATACTAGGATGATTCTGATTAATTGATCGAACAGCAGCAGACAGAGCGCTTTGATATTGAGGCTCTAGCACGACATAAACCACCTTCACCAGACTCCGCCCGCCTAGAGTTTCGGGTGCGACGTGTCTAATGATGGGCTTGACGTGAGTAAACATTCGGTTAAGCTCCTTAAATCATGCGATTGCAAGCAGTCTCGTCACTAAAAGTCAATGCTGAGTGGCTGCTAGTCTTCGATTTCGCAATCCCACCCACGAGATGAAAAGCGGGACATAAAACAAAAATCGAGAACCCAGTTACAGCGGCGTTTCAGACTTTTCTTTTACATTGCACATTACTGTTTGTATCAGAAAAGCTTTACCGTGTGCGGCTTTGAGGGCTTAACTGACACAATTTGATAAAAAAACAGACCTTTTTGTTTACGTTTGTTTACATTTAAGTGAGTATCGGCTCATTAATGAGGTTGCAAAACTTCATATTTTTTTTCGGACGCTACAACGGAACGTCTGAGCTAAATCCAGCCGCGCAGCCAATAGATCACCATGCCAAAATATTCTTTGAGCGCACGAGTAATGTTGCGGAGTTGCTCCGATTCAGGCAGAAAGCTAAGCATCCAAGATTGAGGACTGGCTTGCAGTGCTTCTAAATCGCGATCGCTGACCAAAAAATCAGTCGGCGCAGGAATCGCATCAATCCCCAGCTTTTGGAAAATTCGCAGCGATCGCGGCATATGCATCGCTGAGGTGACGAGCAATATCCGACGAATGCCGTTTTCATCCATAATTTTCTTCACATTCACCGCATTCTCTCGCGTGTTCAAAGACGTTGAATCTTGCAGCACGGCAGAGGGCGGCACTCCCATCGGTTCCATCAAAATCGCCATATCTGCCGATTCGGGGCTTGCCTTGCCAAACCAATCAACCCTGCCGCCGCTTAAAATCACACGAGGCGCTTTGCCTTCTCGATAGAGCTTGGCACCATATAAGACGCGATCGCCCTCTTCACTCACCTCCACCCACGGACGGGGCGCAAACGCTGGTTTTGTGGCTCCACCCAGCACCACAATTGCATCGGCTTTGGGCAACTCCCCACTGGGCAACTGTTGAAATTCCAACGATTTCAGCAGCATGATACTCACCCAACCATTGCTGCTCAGCATTAGAATAACCAACGATAATCCAACGGGAATCATCGCTAAACGCGATCGTCGCCAAAGCATTAGCCCTAATGCGAGCAACAGCAGCAGGCAAGCTAAACCCAGAGGATACAAAAACAACGGCAACAGCTTAGAAAGAAATAAAAACATTAGAAATACAGCCAAACAAAGCAAAATTCAAGCACCATCCTAAACAATTTTCTCTGCTAGATAGGGTGCTGACTGACCTTCTGCTTTTTCTCTGAATCGTGTGTTGGGTTTGCCTGTCAAAGTAGAACGCTAAAAAGGATGAGGTGCTTACCCAGAACTATCCGGATGCTCTGGTAAACCCCATGAAAAGTAACGGTACTCTCTAGCTTTTCGTTTAAACATTAAAAACGCCCTGGGGGTGCCAGAGCGTCGGAACAGTAACCACTCTCTTCTACTTGATACTTCTTAGCCTCTTCTGTTTTCGCAAAAATTTCTAAAACGGTGTGACAGTTTGTTCACCGTTTTAGAATAAGCGGCTTAAAAAGAAGAACGCTAAAAATCACTGTTCCAACGTTCTGAGGGACTGGAAGCTAGGTTGGTTCACACCCAATGCTCTTTACTCAGATGCCATGAAACTACGATATTTGCTGTTGTTTGCGGCTTCAGCTTTGGCGATTACGCCTATTCCAACCATTAGCGCTCCTGTGCAGATCGCCTATGAATCTCGCGCGATCGCCGGCTCAGCGGAGACCATCTACCAGCGGGTCAATCCGGCGGTGGTGACGGTGTTTGCAGGGCGAGAAATTGGCTCTGGCAGTGTGGTTCGCCCGAATGGATTAGTAATCACCAACAATCATGTGGTGAATGGGGCGGTGGGCAGCCGAGTGTCTGCAAGAACGTTCAATGGGCAACGTTATTCAGGGCAGGTGATTGCCATCGATCGCCGTTCCGATTTAGCCCTAATTCAACTGCAAACTGGGGAACAACTTCCCACTGTTCCCTTGGCGACCAGCACTCCGCGACCGGGGGAGTCCGTGTTGGCGATCGGCAGCCCCTATGGTCGTCCGGGAGTTTTAACCACAGGCACTTTTAGCAGTGTGCGCAGCAATGGCGATTTGCAATCGAGGGTGGTGTTGCAGCCCGGAAATTCGGGTGGACCGTTGCTCAATGCACTGGGCGAAATGGTGGGCGTGAATAAGGCAATTTTGGAGTCGATCCAGGGCGGCAACACGGGGATTAGCATTGCCACCAGTGTCCAAACTGCGCGATCGTTTATTGCCCAAAATAGTGCGGTGGGCGCTGGCTCTATCGCTTCGGGGTCGCCGACTTATGATCAAACGCCAATCTATCAGCCGCCCACCAATCCGGCAATCTCTCAATTTCCCGGCGGGATGGTATTGCCGAAGCCACAAGATCCCGTTTGGCGATCGCGCCAAAATAGCCAAATCTATGGGTCGCAGACCCCCAATAACCAGTTTGCCTCCCGTCCCAATGGTCAATACTCTGGCGGGCAATACTCTGGCGGCGCTGTGGTCATTCCAACGCCCACCGACGAGCGCTCCAATCCAGGATACGAGTCCTCCCAAGCCCCCCTGCCTCAATATAGAAATCCTGGTTTCAACTCAGATTCAACCGTTCTATCACCCGGTTTAGGCTCAAACCCAGCGATCGCGGGCGCTCAACTCGGCGTAATCGTGGATACTCGCACGCTGGTCGTTCAAAGTGTGAATAGGGGTTCAGCAGCAGCAAATAGCGGTTTTCAAGTGGGCGATCGCCTGCTAGGAATCAACGGAAACATTCTTCGGAGTTTTGACGACCTCAGAGCCTTTATCAGCAACGCCCCCCCTTCTGCCCAGTTCACTATTAGCCGCAATGGGCGGGCAACCACGGTTGGAGTTCAGTTTTAGTCTAGGTTTACAAGCCAAATTATTAGGGCGGTGCCACAATTCCCGTAGGGATCGTGGCACGAATCGCCAGTTTCACCCCTGGAATTTGACGCAGTTGATCCATCACTGCCACCACCTGACCGTGGCTCACCTGCTTATCGGCATTGATGACCACTTGTGCTGGCTGAGTTCCAACCATGGCTTTTAAGCGGGACTTCAGATCAGACAACCGCACCACTTGATTATTTAACTGAATTTGCCCTTCAGCATTGACCGTCACAGTAAAGCGCCCAGAGTTTTGGGCTTCAGCCGTTGCCGCTGTGGGCAGATTGACCGGCACTCCCGTCGATCGCGTCAAAAACAAAGACGACATCATAAAAAACGTCAGAATCGCAAAGATCACATCGATCATCGGTACGATGTTGATCTGAAATGGCACATCGGGTTCATCCGGTAGCCGCATAAGGCGAAGGCACTCCTTGTTCGTAGTAGCGACGGTACAGCAATTCTAGCTGTCCGCCGTATTCTTGAATCAGAGCAATTTGCCGCAAATATAAACCGCGAAAAGAGTTGGCAAACAGCAGCGTGCAAATGGCAACGACCAATCCCGCTGCTGTGGAAACCAACGCCTCACTAATACCAGCACTGACCCCCACCGGATTGCTGCCGCCCAAATCGCCAATTTTTAACGACGCAAACGAACCGATCAGCCCTAACACCGTTCCTAATAAACCCAACAACGGCGACAGGCTAATGATGGTTTCAAACACCGTGTTGAACCGTTTAAGCAAAGGCATTTCTGCTTGAGCCGCACTTTCCAAAGCTAACCGAAACTCCTCAGGATTGGGGCGATCGAGGTCCAATGCTGCCAAAAAAATTCGGGAGATCGGTAGATCGGTGTTTTTCTCTAGTTTCAAAAATGCATTGCGGGGATTATGGCTGTACAGGGTCAACACGTCCCGCGCCAGCCGATCTTGACGACGAGTAATCTTGACCCAAAATGTGACCCGTTCCAAAATCAGCGCCACCGCCACCAGGGAAAACCCCAGCAGCGGCACCATCACAATTCCACCCGCAGTTAACCATCCAATTTCCATGTGCTACTCAGAATAGTGAGTGACCAAATATTTAAGGCATCAAGGAATAATTTTTAACAGCTTATCAGGTCAATCGCTAGGCGAGATCAACCGGTGGCAAGATCTGCATGGAGAAAGTCGATAAATTGACGGGCAGTGCGCCCCGATCGCCCATTGTGGCGAGTTGCCCATTGAAGCGCTTGAAAATCCAGAGTGTCCCGATCAAGGGTAATATTCGCTTGGGCAGCCAGATGATGCACGATCTCTAAATAGGTGGTTTGGTCGGGTGGCTCGAAGGTCAGCGTCAGCCCGAAGCGATCGCTAAAGGAAAGTTTTTCTTGAACGGTGTCCCAGGCATGGATTTCATCACCATCTTTGGGACGGGGGCGATCGCCAAAAAACTCGCGAATCAAATGCCGACGATTGGAGGTAGCATAGACCACTACATTTTGCGATCGCGCCGTCAGATTTCCCTCCAGCACGACCTTCAACGCTTTGTAATCATCCTCGTCTTCCTCAAACGATAGATCATCCACAAACAAAATAAACTTTTGCGGCAGCGATCGCAGTTGGTCAGCGATCTCCGGCAGATCTCGCAGTTCCGACTTGGCAACTTCCACGAGACGCAACCCATCTTGGCTATAGCGATTTAGCAGCGCCTTGACCAACGACGATTTTCCCGATCCGCGACTGCCATAGAGCAACACGTGTAGCGCCGGATAGCCTTTAAGTAAAAACTCTGTGTTTTTCAATAGCGATTCTTGCTGCCCACCATAGCCCACCAAATCCTCCAACTCCACCGGGTCGGCATGAGCAATACCCACGAGTTCGCCCTGATGCCAGCGCAATGCAGAAAACATCGCCGTAATTCCGGTGCCATGTTGACGGTAATAAGTGGCAAATAGTTCTAGACCCTCTGCCCAGTTAACACGCTCTAGCTGAAGTTTGACGGACGCTACTGCTGAATCGCTGGATGGCTCCCCCGCGATCGCCGGGAAAGAAACGGGCGCGATCGCCTCCACCCAAGTTCTCAATTGCACTTCCCCACAATTAGACAACTCTTGCAGCACTTGTAAATCGTGCCGAGCCGCCAACACTAAAGCAGGCGACACCGCCTCAAAATCCTTTTGTTGCGCCTGTTGGGTAAATGGGTTTTCATCTCGCAAAACGCAGGTCATTAAAAGATCTTGCCAAGATTGTTCGGCTTCTGCAAGACCGCGAAACCAGCGCCCATAAGCCTGGAGGCAATCCAAAATCTCTGAATCTCCAACCTCTGCATTTCCCTGCTGATGAGCATTGTGAATCGTTTGCAGCAATGCTAAAAAAGCTTGCCCCGCTTCCTGCTCAAAATCAAACACCGATTGATACACCAACAGAGACGCTGCTTTTTGCAGCAATTGAAACGCAGACAACTCAGGCGATCGCATTCCCACACCCAGCACTAAATAGCCTTTTCATCATCCCGTAGTTTTTGCATTCCCAAACCTACACACGTCCGTAAAGTCCGCGCCGATGAACAACGCCTCCCCGGCGAGACTGTGATCGGACTACCAATAGCTAAGCGCTATTTCTAGCTTGTCAACTTTCATGCTTCAATAAACTTAATAATTGGTGATCTAGTTCTTAGACTGCAACGCCATAAACATCAACAAGCTTTGCCGTAATGCGTTACGGCATACAAAGACTATTGCTATTTAATTGCATATATGCTACTATACTAACCCTTCAAAAATTTTTACATGCTAGAGTACTCTCGTAGAAACCGAGAACACTGTGCATGGAACCGCATCCTAGAGAAATTCGACTTCACGTGACCGCAGATGGCAAGGTTCCTTTTACACAATGGTTGGAATCCATCTCAGATTTAAAGACACAAACCAAAATTGATCAAGCGCAAGACAAAATTCGACGTGGACTTTTGACAAAAAAGAATTCCGAGCCAGTTGGTTCAGGAGTTTCAGAGTTTAAAATAGATTACGGTGCAGGATATCGAATTTACTTTGGTCAAATAGGCTCAACGGTTATTCTTCTTTGGGGTGGAGACAAAAGCACTCAAAACAAAGATATTCTGAAAGCAAAAGGGTATTGGGCAGATTATGAAGAACGTGAAGGTTCCAACAAGTGATAGCTATCAAGATTATCTAATTTCTCGTCTCAAAGACCCAACCTATGCTGCGCTCTATTTGGAGACGCACATGGAAGAGGAAGAGGATAACGAATCAGAATTATTGCGGCTGGCACTTGATAACGTTCTTCAAGCTTTGAGTTCCTCACAAATGTCTCATGAACAATCCGAACTTCATCGTCAAAAGCTGGATGAAATTCTATCTCAAACCGGAAGCCTCGCTATTTATGGTCTTGCCAGTTGGTTAAATGAGTTGGGTTTGAAGCTAACTGTGAATGTTCAGAATCAAGACGACTAATAGAATTTAAAGTCAAATTGAGCGATCGCCTGATTCATCCTTGAGCAGTCATCATTGCTACCGCGTAAACTTGGAACCACGATATTGAATTTCTCGTTTAACGGCATGATGCCGAGCAAACTTAGGAATGTCGCCCAAATGCCCCATCACAATCAGAGTGTCACCTTCCTCTAAAAAGGCTTCGTGATCGGGGTTAATAACGGTTGAACCGATCGCCTTCCGCAGTGCCACCACAATAAAGGTGCCTTTGCCTCGCGCTTGAACGCTTCCCACAGTTGAGCCTGTCAAATTAGAGTTGTGAGAAATTGCCAGTTCTTCCACTTGAACATCAATTTGAGCCAGCAGTTCATTGAGGGTGCTGCGTCCATCATCTTCATCCAAAAAATCTATTGCAGCGGGATGAGTAATCATATTCGACATCCGAAGCGCCCCGATCGCCGCTGGAGAGACCACGCGATCGGCTCCTGCCTGCAACAGTTTCTTTTCGGTAGAAAGATACTCGCCTCGTGCCAGGATAGTCAGATTAGGATTCAAGCCCCGCGCCGTCAGCGTAATAAACACATTGATGGCATCATCGGGCAGAACGGTTGCCAAAAATTTTGCCCGCATAATTCCGGCAGCTTCCAAAATAGTTTCATCGGCAGCACTCCCCATTTGGACTAAAAAGCCATTGCTTTCCGCCTGTGCTACGCGATGGTCATCATTATCAATTACAACAAAAGGCTGATGAGCAACTTTCATTTGATATGCCAAAATTTGCCCGATCCGACCGTAGCCACAGATAATCACGTGGTCTTTCAGCAAATCAATTTCGCGCTTCATCCGTCTCACTCCCAATGCTCGTTTGATTTCGCCTTCGGTAATCATTTGTAAAAAGCCGCCCAACATATAGGCGACTGAGGTGCAGCCCGAAATGATGACTATCATTGTAAAAATTCGCAGGGTGGGAGTCATAGGTCCGATCTCGCCGAATCCCACCCCAAAAATGGTGATCACCACCATGTAGATGGAGTCCAGCCAGTTCCATCCTGCCAGCCGGTAGCCCACGACTGCGACAACTAGGGTGCCGCCTAAAAAGCCTCCGCCGATTAACATTCGCTTGAGTGAGCTTTGCATGAGATCGCCACCATCCAACCCTTAAATCAGCCGCCCCCACAGAATAATGGAGCACCTATCGATTTTAAGCAGGTGTCTATGTTACCGATCCCTTACAAATTTGGTTTCGTCTTATTGCAGTTTTTTGGAAGCAGTGGTTGGGCGGGACAACTGCCGCGATCGTTGGACAGAAAGATCATTTTTACTGGGTATGCAGGCGCGATCGCCGCCGCTTTAAATACTTATACCGGAATAACTCCGTTTGTCAGCCACAACTTAGAAGAAGCCTATCGCGCCTGCAAAATCTACCGCTTCCTGGGTAGGTTCACCTCAATCCACAGTAGTTGACCCTGCTGGAAGAGTAGCCAAATGGGGCGGGGTCAGCGGGATGTTTGGAGGTGTTTGAACCATGATTCCCGGTGATAATCGACAGTCTTACTGGTTATGCTAAATTGCTGTATCTTAAAAACTCTCTGACCCTGGGCGATCGCGCTTTTAATTCTCTTCAATTGACTTAGATTATTCTGCCTCTCCAATGAGCGTAAACGCTGCCCAATCGAAAGGACGGGGATAGGTTTTCATCGTTTCTAGCATTGCCTGCCGCAGGGCTTTCGCTTTATCGGGTTGTTGCTGCAAAGCCTCGTAAAACGACACCATCAAATTTGCCGTAGACGCATCGGAAACTGCCCACAGGCTCACCACTACACTAGAAACGCCCGCAGAAATAAACGCCCGCGATAGACCCACCACGCCATCGCCTGTAATTCTGCCGCGCCCGGTATCGCAAGCACTCAGCACCACTAAGTCTGCGTTGAGGCGCAAATCCAAAATCTCATTGGAGGTCAGCAAGCCATCGTTGCCAGGGTCAGCAGCAAGGGCAAGACCTCTTGGGGAAGGCGCTAAGGCGATCGCCCCCGGAATGCCCACATCTCCTAGATTTTGACCATACTCCAGTAATCCATGAGTCGCTAGATGCACCCGTTTTGCTTGGGGAAGTTTCTGGACAATCTGGCGTTCAGTCGCTTGGTTGCCAATCAGCGCTTTCGTTTGGAGTAACTCTGCAATCTGTTGCGCTTCCTTTTCGGAAAAAGGCAACGGCGACAGGGATTCGGTTCCCACTGTCGGCATGGTGGGGTTGCCCACAATCAGCGATCGCGGCATGGCGTGTTTTGGCTGCCCTAATCGCCGTTTACGAGTGAGATCAAGGATTTGAATCGCAGGAGCCGTGAGCAAGGTGTGCTGCTCGATCAGGTAAGTGCCGTCTGCGGTTTGCAGCGCGGGAAAGGGCACCAGAAATAGAGATTCTTGAGGAATGAAAATAATTCGAGAATCTGGTTTTTGGGGCAAAAGATCGGCGATTGGCTGAATCAGCAGTTGATGAAGCCGTTGCATGGCTGGGTTGCGCGATCGCCTTGGAGCATCGCCATCCGCCTTACCAGTTTGCGGGAGAGTTTTTTGAGTAGCCGTTAGTAACTGACTACAATGAGCAGCGGGATAGAGGCATTGACGACTGGCGCTCACGAGTTGGGTTAAGCTGAGGTCTTGTTGCCAAAGCGATTTCAGATCAACCCGACGAAACGCCACTTGCCCCGACGGTTGCACCACCCAAACCAACAACTCCGATTCACGAGCGCGCTGTTTGCCACGAAACTTGAAGTCATCATCGGGCACGATCGCATATTCCACCAGCGTTGCATTTTGCTGACGGGCAACCGCTTTAATTTGAGCGATCGTAAACGGGGCGGAGGGAGAGTTTTGAGTAAAAAGCGTCTCCGTAGGAAGGGTTTTGAGGGGTTTTAATTGTGTTCTTCCCTGTTCCCTTTTGCCGGTTTTCTTTTCCCTGCCCTCGATTCCTTGCCTTCTCGTGAGTAGTTCTACAAACGCCCGCGCCCTTCCCTGTTCGGCAACTTCTAGGGCAGCTTCATATTTCTTTGCGGCAACTAGAACCTGCTGCAATAGGCTGTAGGTATGCACTTGGGTATCAAAAATCGACACCCGGTAAAGGTCGCTCAGTCCAGGGCGAAGGGCATCCAGTTGAGTTACGGCGGTTCGCAGGGTGGCTTCGGCTTCTGCCAGTTTGCCTATGCCAAATAGGGCGTGTGCCAGGTTATTCAAGGCGGTGCCGGTGGCTTCTGGGTCATTGAGCGATCGCCCAATTTCTAGGCTTTGGCGATGATGGGCGATCGCTTTAGGAAAGTCTTTTAAGTCGTCATAGACCAATCCCAAGCTGCCTAAAGCCTCTCCAAACAACCGGCGATTTTTAAGCGGTTGGGCGATCGCTAAACTTTGTTGGTAATAGCGAATGGCATCGTCGCGCTTCCCCAAGCTGTGCTGGGTAGAACCGAGGTTGATTAGGGTGCTGGCTTCTCCCGCCCGATTTTTGATCGCGCGATGAATCTCCAGACTTTTTTGAAAGGTGGCGATCGCCTCGTCATCTTTGCCCTGGTTCGCGTAAACTGCCCCCAAATTACTCAGGGCGATGGCGGTTCCGAGGCGATCGCTCGATTCCTCAGCCAATTTAAGGCTTTGCTGATAGGCGATCGCGGCGCTGTCATAGTCACCCACCGCTTCAAAGGCATTGCCCAAGTTCAGCAACACCTGACCCAAGCCAGGGCGATCGCCTAATTGCCGCATCAGCTTTCCCGCTTGCCGATGTGCCTGGATTGCCGGGGCGTAGTTGCCCAACATTTTATAGGCAATGCCCAAGTTGCCGAGTGCCCGTGCTTCACCCGGTTGATCATTCAGCGATCGCGCAATCCCCAAAAACGCCTCTAGTGCCTCCACTGCATCTCGATACCGTTCTCCGGTCACATATGCCATGCCCAAATTGGCTAGGGCGGTGGCTTCTCCCTGACGGTTTTTGACCCGTCGATAGGCAGACTGAGCTTGCTTCCAAGCTGCGATCGCTGGCTCCATTTGCCCCGCTTGATAATAGCGATCGCCCGCTTGCAAAAGTTGCTCAGCAGAGATGCCTTTCTCTACCAGGTTCAAGGGTTGGGAAATCTCAGCATAGAGGACTGCTGGGCTGATGCTGAACAGAACAGGGGCGATTCGGGCAACGATCCCTACGGGAATCGCCCCTAAGCCCAAGGAATACCAACGCCTGATTGAACCAGACCTACTCAAACGCAACATAGCCAATTCCGTGATTCATACCATTGCTTCATCAAGCTACTTGGGCGGCATCGGTTCTCCTAGAATCCTCAAAATTTGGGCATCTTCCTCAGCCAAAGCGCAGGGATTATTTCGATTGCCTGAGGTTGAACGATTTTGGGTGTCCGTAGCCGACACTGCAATCGCGGGAGCACAGGCTAATGCTCCTTGGGGCGCAAGCCCTCGTTGCAATGGATCGCCGACGGAACCTGCCACTTGAACCCTAGCCACCGGAGTAGGCGTAGCCGCACTACTCGAACCAGTGGTGGGCGTGCTTTCTCCTCCGGCTGATCCGGCTGAGATAGGGGGAGAAACGGCTGAAAAAATACGGCTTTGGCTAGAGCCATATAGCGTGGTGTTGCTACCAAAGCCTACATAGATTGAACCCGCCAAACCGCTAATGGTGGTGGGAAAATCTACTGTAGGATAACTAGCTGTGTAGATTTCATTGCGATACAGAGTGGTCGTGGCTGGGTTAAAGGTTGCGGCGTTCACGGGGATAAAGTTTCCCCCCACATCTTTGGTTAAAAACACGTCGGCGATCGCCGGGACCAATTTGCCCGTGACGGTCGGTCCCACAAAAAATGCGCCATTGCCACCTTGCACTAAGATGCGCCCTTGAGTCACCGTTCCACTACCATCCGTCGCCACGATCGGAAAGTTGCTATCAATTAAGGTGCGGGTTGCGCCCCCATAGCGAATGGTCACAGGAGCATTCAAAGAACCTGCTGGAGCACTATTGCTTTGAGCGGCGGCAATGCTATAGACCACGGGCAGACTTTCATTGGCTGCTACGCCAAATTGGTAGTGTACACTGACAAATTGCCCCGCAGCCAGCGTAATTCCCTTTGCCTGCAAGAAATTGCTGAGGTCAGGGCTATCTTCTGAGCGCTCTCGCAAAAAGACATTCACTCGATCTGCCCCCGCTCTCGCCTGAAACAGCCCTGCTGCATTAATATCAACCCCACCTGATCCAGAAGAAATAGTTTGGACAAAAATGTTGCCTTGGGTGGAGGTAAGTTTAACTGCCGCCGGAACGCCGATACTATCAGATACGTTTACCGCACCTTGAATCAGCAAATTACCGGTGCTGGCAAGGTTAATGATGCGGTTGTTGCTATTGGAGACAGCGCCCGTTAGGGTGAGTGTGCCATTGATTGAAATCGGCGCGTTCACGTTAATCGTGGTGGCAGTCAGGGCTAAATTGCCGGGGTTGGGGTTGGGGGTGGCATCCACGGTTTGATTGACCGCGATCGCGGTGTTTGCAGCGATCGTCACATTCCCTCCATTCAGCAATTGCAACAGTTTCGTGGGCGAAATCCGAAAAGTCGTTCCGGCTCCTCCATCCCCCGCTAAGATTTGCCCATCATTCAGTTGAGCGTCATCGGTGCCAAGCACGTCAATCAACACAACATCCGGGTCTAGTAGCAATTGCCCTGCCTGTCCCGCAGGCGCAGTCACATCAACGGAGCCATCCAACAAGAGTGTTTGCTTGCCTGATACCTCCACAAATCCTCCATTTCCAGACTGAGCACCGCCTTTAGCCACGATCGTGCCATCAAACTGAGTCGTGCCCTCTGCCCAAACGATCGCCCGTCCGCCATTTCCGGTTTGCACCGCATCCACCCGAATCACAGAATCACGGCTGACGTAGGTTTGTTGAGCAGTGGGAAGGGTGCCTTTGCCTTGATACTCTCCGCCAATCAGCACTGTGCCGCCCCCGTTTGTGCCAGCGGCATCGATCGTTGCACCCACCAAGCCGACTTTGTGACCCAGTACCATCACCTTGCCACCGGTCATGCCAGCGACATTTATTTGATTGCTCGCGATCGCGGTGCCTGCTTCAAATGGAATCACCGTGTTGGAATTCGTCAGCCGAACAATGCCATTTGCATCCACAGAAACTCCTGTCGCGGTGTTTAAGTTGCTGCCTGTGAGCAAGGCTGGCAAAGACAGCGGCGTAGCAGTTGCAGGATTGAGAGCGGCTTTCGTGGCTACAGGTAAATCTAAACTGAGCAGGCTACCGTCTTGAGTGACGCGAATAAGTTTTTCGTTAGGAACCGCCGCAATAGTGATCGTGCCGCCGGGAGCGGTCAGAGTTCCGGTGTTGATCACAGTGCCACCCAGTAACGTCAGGCTTTGTCCGGTTCCGACTGCCAGATTACCCGCGTTGATAATAGCACCGGGTTGAGTTCCCAAAAAGGCGAAGCTGTTGGGTCTGCCAATCAGCGCCGCGTAATTATTGTTGCCAGCGGCATTAAACCAATCATTACCGATCCCAATGCCGTTCGCAGTCGTTGCAGTGAAAGAACCAGGCACATTCAGCGACGCATTGGCACCAAACACAATGCCAGCGGGATTCATCAAATATAGGTTGGCAGTGCTGCCCGTCACCCGAATTTGTCCATTGATGATGGATGCGTCGCCGCCTGTGACTCGTCCGAGAATGTTGGCGATCGCCGGATTTGAGAGAAAATTTGCTATCTGTCCGGCGTTCAATCCAAACTGCTGAAAGCTATGGAACAGATTGGAACCTGCTTGAGTGCCGCCCGTAATAGTGAAGGTGTTGCCTGTCTGGTTCACCCCCGTGGTGGTGCCATCGGGGGCGATGGTAATTTGCGCCAGAGCCGGAGCCTGGACAGAAACCAGAAGAGACGCGATCGCGACAATATATTTCATATCAGGAACCAGGATGAGTGACGGAACAGGTGAAGGACAGCCCCGCCGCTAAAGAAAGATTAGTAGCGACGAGAGCTTCATGTTGCGAGTCATTGTGTAGACCATTCTGGGGTGCAAATTGCTTTAACCAATTAAACCCGTAAATACCCTTACTCTCCGAGATCTTACAAACTCTTGACAATGACTCCCCTTTAGAAGCAATTTCCTTAGCAAGTCACAGGCAATGACTCGCTACAGTGCATACCCCGCAGTTCTTCCGCATCTTAAACAAATATGTAGTATACTAAGCGTAGTCGTTATGAGTTTTATTTAGGCATGACTACCTCAACGATCGAGCATTCAACGATTGAAAACTTAACTGAGAACTCAACCATCGAAAACGTCGTCATTATTGGTTCCGGTCCCGCTGGCTACACAGCGGCAATTTATGCAGCGCGGGCAAACTTGAAACCATTTATGTTTGAGGGATTTCAGGCGGGAGGCTTGCCCGGTGGACAACTGATGACCACCACGGAGGTGGAGAATTTCCCTGGCTTCCCGGAAGGCATTACCGGTCCGATGTTGATGACACGGATGAAGGAGCAGGCGATTCGCTGGGGGGCGGAGTTGGTGATGGAAGATGTGACGGAAGTGGATTTTAGCCAACGTCCGTTTGTGATCAAGTCTGAAAGCCGGGAATTGAAGGCGCACAGTGTCATTATTGCGACTGGCGCAACAGCAAAGCGGTTGGGCTTGGCAGGGGAACCCCAATTTTGGAGTCGGGGGATTTCTGCCTGTGCAATTTGTGATGGAGCGACTCCAATTTTTCGCTCAGCAGAACTGGCAGTGGTAGGCGGGGGCGACTCTGCGGCTGAAGAGGCGGTTTATCTAACCAAGTACGGTTCCCACGTGCACATGCTGGTGCGGGGTGAAAAAATGCGTGCCAGTAAGGCAATGCAGGATCGGGTGTTGCAAAACGACAAAATTACCGTTCATTGGAACACCGATGTTCTAGATGTGTTTGGCGAAGCGGATCACATGAAGGGTGTGAGGCTGAAGGATCGAGGAACCGGTGTAGAAAGTGAACTGCCCGTTAAAGGATTGTTCTATGCGATCGGTCATACGCCCAATACTGTTTTATTCAAAGGGCAATTAGACCTCGATGAAGTCGGATACATTGCGACCCAGCACGGTTCTGTTGAAACCAACATCGAAGGCGTTTATGCGGCGGGTGATGTTCAGGATCACGAATATCGGCAGGCAATTACAGCCGCGGGAACGGGCTGTATGTCGGCAATGCTGGCAGAGCGGTATTTATCAACCCATGGGTTAGTTCAAGAGTTTCATCAACCGAAGGCAGCGGAAACCCACGCGGCGGAAACGCCCCCTAAAAAAACGGAGGCTGAGCAATCAGGTGGGTTTGACCCCGCTGCAACTCGTCATTCTGGCGGCTATGCGTTGCGGAAGCTATACCACGAGAGCGATCGCCCCATCCTAGTCTTCTACTCATCGCCCCAGTGCGGTCCTTGTCACACGCTCAAGCCGATGTTCAACAAGGTGATTGATGAGTATGACGGCAAAGTTCACTACATCAATATCGACATTGAGCAAGACCCCGATATTGCTGAATCGGCTGGTATTGTGGGCACCCCCACAATTCAGGTATTTAAGTACAAAGAAAAAGTGGCTGAGTTAAAAGGCGTGAAGCAGAAGAGCCAATATCGTGAAGTGATTGAGGCAAATCTGTAGGCGCAGGTTTTAGAGATCAGGTTTCAGGTTTCAAAGAATAGGGATGAACGTTTTAACATCTAGCATCAAAAACCCGAAACCTGAAACTCGAAACCCAATTCTATCGGGGATGAATGCGGGGATGGAGCAAGCGATCGACTGGCTCGTCATCTTTCAAATGTTGCTGAACTATTTCAGCGACATCTTCTGGCTTGACTCGGCAATACCAGATATTGTCTGGCAACACTCGCACAGTTGCCCCCATATTGCACTGTCCCTGACACACACTTGCAATCACTTCCACATCCACAACTGGGCTTGCCTGAAATGCCTGTAAAACTGCCTCAGAGCCACGCCGGAGGCAGTTGACATATTGACAAACATACACTCGCTTCATGGGTCATCCCGATCATCATTTGCCAAAGCCTTTACCCCGCGTCTCTGAAGATGTGCCGATACAGCGCTGGATTTGTGCCAAAAGCGTGTCGTGGTCTAAACCCTGACCAATTAGCACCAATTGATTTTTGGGTTCGCCTTTCCAGTCATCATCATCTAATGAAAAGCGCTTGCCGCTCAGGTGAAAGATGTGACGCTTGGGGCTTTCTTGAAACCACAAAATTCCTTTAGCGCGAAACACACTTTCGGGTAGCTGATGATCTAAAAACTGCTGAAATTTTTTAATGTTGAAGGGGCGATCGCTCTGAAACGACACGGAGGTAAACCCATCTTCTTCTAGATGGTTAGAGTGGTCGTGAACATGACCGTGATCATCATGGACACACTTATCGTGATCATGATCGCAATCGGAATGATCCTCGTGATTATCGTGCTCAGCATGGCTATGCCCAGGAGCGTGGTGATCATGAGTAGCTTCTGGATCTTCATCCTTGAAATATTGATCCGACTCAAACAGACCCACACTCAGAAGGGCAGGCAGCGGCACTGCGCCCCTCACCGATCGCAAAATTCTTGCACCTTCTTTCATTTCCCGCAGACGGGCTTCTAAATGGGTGAGCTTCTCCTCATCCACCAAATCTGCTTTATTGATCAAAATAATATCGCCATAGGTAATCTGGCTAATGGCTGCCTGACTGTTAAACAAATCCAGGCTAAAATTTTCGGCATCCACCACGGTAATAATCGAGTCTAACCGGGTCATATCTCGCAGTTCGGTGCCCAAAAAGGTCATCGCCACCGGCAATGGATCAGCGAGTCCCGTTGTTTCCACCACGACATAATCAATATTTTCCTTGCGCTCTAGCACCTTGTAGACCGCTTCCACCAAATCGTTGTTAATCGTGCAGCAGATGCAGCCATTGCTCAACTCCACCATGTCATCGCCTGTGGCAACGATTAGCTCATTATCAATGCCAATTTCACCAAACTCATTCACCAACACAGCGGTTCGCACCCCTTGCTGATTAGTCAAAATGTGATTCAGCAGAGTCGTTTTGCCACTGCCCAAAAATCCGGTAATGATGGTAACAGGCAGCCCAACTTTGGGCGTATCCATGACTGAAGTAGAAGTGGATGCAGATTGCATAGCGTCAATGACCGAAAACGTCAGAAAATAACAAGTAGTAAAGACGAGCGCGAACACTCTTGTCAAAATACTGCTTTCATTATTGCCGATCTTCTTGTAGTCTGACAGTTCACAATTGGATCACACCTTCCACCCTCACCCTAGCCCTCTGCCGGGGGAGAGGGGATCGGAATACTTCATCTCTGACCCTTGATGCCTGCCCTCTAATATTGACTCCTATGCCACTCCAGATTTACAACACGCTCACCCGCCGCAAAGAACTGTTTCAGCCGTTAGAACCGGGCAAGGTGCGGATGTATGTCTGCGGCGTGACGGTGTATGACTATTGCCATTTAGGACATGCGCGATCGTATATTGTCTGGGATGTTGTCCGGCGATATTTGCAATGGCGGGGGTATGCCGTGGAATATGTGCAGAACTTCACCGATATTGATGACAAGATTATTCGGCGATCGCAGGAACTCAGCATTCCCTGGCAAGAGTTGACCCACCAATACATCAGTGCTTACCAGGAAGATATGGGGCGGCTGAATATTTTACCTGCGGATGCTTATCCCAAAGCCACTGAGGTCATACCCGAAATTATTGACTTGATCAAAACGCTGATTCAGCAAGATTACGCCTACGCTGTTGCCGGAGATGTGTATTACGCAGTCGAGCGCTTTCCTAGCTATGGCAAGCTTTCGGGGCGTAAACTCGACCAGATGGAGGCGGGCGCTAGCGGACGAGTGGACGAGGAAGAAACCCGCAAGCGTCACCCGTTTGACTTTGCCCTGTGGAAAGCGGCGAAACCCGGTGAGCCAGAGTGGGAATCACCCTGGGGCATGGGGAGACCGGGCTGGCATATTGAATGTTCGGCAATGGTGAAAAAACTGCTGGGCGATCGCATCGATATTCACACCGGCGGCGAAGATCTGGTGTTTCCCCATCACGAAAACGAAATTGCTCAGTCGGAAGCGGCAACGACACAACCATTGGCAACCGTTTGGATGCACAACGGGTTCGTCAAAATTCGCGGCGACAAAATGTCTAAATCCCTAAAAAACTTCACCACCATTCGATCGCTGCTAGAAACGACCGATCCGATGGTGATCCGGCTGTTTGTGATGCAAGCTCAGTACCGCAGCCCGATTGATTTTACGGATGAAGCGATCGCGGCGGCTGAAAACGGCTGGAATACTTTAAAGGAAGCCCTGCAAGCTAATAGGCAATTTGCCCAGCTACCCGGCTGGTCAGCCGATGCCCCCGATGCGCTCAATCCAATCTTTGTCGATCGCTTTAACCAGGCAATGGATGACGATTTCAACACGCCGATCGCCCTCTCGGTGCTGTTTGAACTGGCAAAAGATCTACGGCGGGAAGTGAATCAACTGGTGCATCAAGGTCACCCTGATTTGGCGATCGCGGAGCTTCAACAGCAATGGCAGACGCTCAAACAGCTTGCTCAAATTTTGGGGTTGGAAGCGGAACCGGATCTGGATATAAAGTCCGATATCCTCTCCGATACAGATATTCAAGCCTTAATTGAACAGCGGCAGGATGCTCGAAAAGCGAAGAATTTTGCCGAGGGCGATCGCCTGCGCGATCAGCTTGTGGCAAACGGCATTATCTTGATCGATCAGCCCGGTGGAATCACCCGCTGGCATCGTAATTAAGGAAACCGCTATTTATTCAGTGTGAGCGATCAACTCCATCAGCTAGACTTGGGCTAGTTTATTAATCTCTCACCATGCCGCGCTTTCTGCACATCTCGGATATTCACCTGGGCTACG
>JBGSWI010000109.1:0-42963 GCA_041752515.1 Leptolyngbyaceae cyanobacterium
ACCCCGCCCCACTGAACGATCGCCGCCCAACCTTCCACACACACATGTCGAATCACCATTGAAGTCAGCGGCATGGACTGGATTTCTGCCAAACTCAAGCTCAACGGTTGCGCCACATCGCCATCGACGATTAGGCGAAAGCTGGCGCGATCGAGGTTAGGAGTCGTATCAAACGAATTGATTAGCAGGGCTTCTGGCTCGATCGCGCTGATGGGAAATTCTGGCACCAACGCTTGCGGGTTGAGCAGCAATTCCTCCACTCGTTGATTCAGCGGATCAATCGTGGCTCCAACCTGTTCAGCGATCGAGGTGGAGGCACAACTGCCCAACAGCAAACCCATACCCGACAATCCAGACAACTGCAACAATCGCCTGCGGGTTAGCACTGAGCGAGGGGTTTGAATAATCGACATGGCAATAGCCCTAGAGAATGGAAGACTAACGGACAAAAATCGAGCGAATCAGCCGCATACTGCCAACCCGAAACGCCAGCAGAGAATGAATCAGGGTGAAGCCCAGCACAATCGGTACGGTGATAAAGTGAACAGTGCGGAGGGTTTGCCACCTGCCAAACAGACTTGCCAACCAGGGAAGCTGAGCAGGTTTATACATTGCCAGCCCACTGGCGATCGCCAACAGCAGGATCGGAATAATCGCCGTATACACCAGCCGATGCCATGCATAGGTTTTGCGTTTGGCGTTTTGCGACACTCGTAGCGCCTTCACATCACTGCTCGCAACATAGCGCTGCTGCCAGCGACGAGTGATCAGAATAAACAGCCCATACGCTAGCAGATTGAGCGAGTAGACCCACATAAACGTGAAGTGCCAATCTCGCCCCCCTGCCAACCAGCCGCCCAGCAGCAACCCTTTAGGAAAATGCCACCCCGATCGCCCGCCAAACACTGGATTGGCGTTGTAAATTTGTAAGCCACTGCTCATCATCAGCAACAGGCTAAAAATATTGACCCAATGAAAGGCTTTCGCAAAGATTGCCTGTTTCGGCACAGGCGGTTTTTTGGATGGTTTGGCAGGTTGGGAGGTTGTCATATTTAATCTCTACTTGCCCAGGCTGGCATAGCCGAATGTGGCGTTAAACTTGCGGCACCAAATCGCCACACTAGAGAAATCTCCTGGTTTCACGGTTTGAGGAATCGCATACCGTTGAGCGCCGGAAACCTTTTGCAGCTTTGCCACCGACACATAATCTTTTTCTTGAACGCCACCGATGGGCGGTTGACTCGTGCGATACAAAATCACATACAAATCGGGACCGGCATCGGTCTTAAAGGTTTGGTCAAACGCCAGATAGGATTTGCCACCTTCCTTCACCAGCATGACCGATCCCTGAGTCGGATGCTCAGCCTTAACAAATTTGCCCGATCGCATCGCCATCGTGCCTGGTTTCATCATGCTGCCTTCGGGCTTCATAGCAGGAGCATTTTGAGAATTGACCGATTGATAGGGTGCAATTGTGCCAACCGTCGCGATCGCAATGAGGGACATCAAACTCAGTGAAAAGTTTTGCAATTTCATCATCAAACTCCTTGAGTAATTCGTGTACTTGAACATCTAAAATCTACAACCGTGCAGCGGGAAACAGAGGTGCCAGCCAAAGCTGCACTTGCACATCCCAGCCCAACAAAATAGCGATCGCGGTTGCTGCAATCAAACCGCCACCCAACCGCTGAAGGGTTGCACTGTAAGGACGCAATTTCAGGATTGAACGCCCCACATACCGACCAGAGTAAGCGATCGCCAACAATGGCAAACTCGCCCCCAATCCATACGCCAGCAGCAGCCCAAACACCTGGGTAACCTGTTGCTGCACTGCGGCTAACACGACAATGCTGCCCAAAACGGGACCCGCGCAGGGAGTCCACAATAGCCCTAACTGAGTGCCTAGCCAAAACTCACCCCACAACCCCTTACGTTCCGGTTCCTTTAGTCCACTCAGCCGCAACCGTTGGAATAGGCGATCGCCCAAGGCTGGAACCATCGCCAGCACCCCCATCAACAACAGCAGCGCGATCGCCCCAGTTCTTAAACCACTTGCAAATCCCACAACCCATTGACTGGTGAATGCCAACAAGCTGCCTGCCACGGCAAACCCGCCAATTAAACCCACGACTAATGCCACCGCCCCATGGCGATGTGACTGAAGCGATCGCCCGACCAAAATCGGCAAAATCGGCAACACGCAGGGAGACAATACGGTTAACATCCCCGCTAAGAACGCCAGCCCAACGGAAAGTGAGGAAGTAGACATCAGCAGAAAGATCAAGAGGTTTTAGGTTTCAGGCGGCGAGTTTCAGGGATCAAACACCGGATTTCTATCCCAACAACTTCCGAATCACTTTGTCCGTTTCGTCGTAAGCACCTTCGCCAATGTGGTCATAGCGAATAATTCCTTGGCGATCGGCTAAAAATAAGTGAGGCCAATACTCGTTGTTGTAGGCGCTCCAAGTTTTGAACTGGTTATCCATCGGCACGGGATAGATGATGCCATGCTTCTGTAAGGCTTGCCTGACGTTGTTTACATCGCGCTCAAAGGCAAATTCTGGTGTGTGAATGCCGATGATTTTTAAGCCTTTGGCAGCATATTGCTGATGCCAGCGAGTCACAGAGGGTAGGGTGCGTTGACAGTTGATGCAGCTAAAAGTCCAGAACTGGATCAGCGTCACATTTCCTTTGAGGGCAGCAACGGTGAGCGGCGAGGAATTGAGCCAGTGAGAAATGCCCTGAAATTCTGGTAGACGATTGGCAGAAACGGCGGCAAGATTGATCGTGCGATCGCCTGCTCCTATCAATGCTTCAGTTTCAGGCATGGATGATTCTTGCTTAGATCGAGCCGCTAGCGTCACTCCAGCAGCCCCCATGAAACCCAAGCCCAGATAGGTTAAAACTCGACGACGTTGCAACAGAGAACTCATAGAAATACCTGCAAGAAGGTCGGCACTAACTAAACTATTTCTTCATTGCGTCACCTTTCATTGCGTCACCTTTCATCGCGTCACCTTTCATCGCGTCACCTTTCATCGCGTCACCTTTCATCGCGTCACCTTTCATTGCGTCACCTTTCATTGCGTCACCTTTCATTGCGTCACCTTTCATCGCGTCACCTTTCATCGCGTCACCTTTCATTGCATCCCCCGTGGTGCCTGAGGCAGGAGACGCAGAAGTGCCGGGAGTGGCTTGATTGGCACCGCCAGAACAAGACGCTAAACCGGCAGTGATTACCAAACTTGCTGCCAAACCCAAAACTTTTAAATTCATCATTTTTCTAGCCTTCAAACGTAGGTTGACGGGTGAGCAAAGCACCGTTTTTGTTCTTTCCTAGTGACATACGACTGGGCGATGCGATCGGATTAAAGTTTCTTAGTAGCTTACAAAATGTTTGGATTCCAGTTTGAATTAACGCCTGTTTACATCCAATTCTGGCTATCAGGCGTATCTTAAACAGAGAGTGTTATATCGGTGTGAAATTGTGTGTTCCCATCCTCTAAAGTGAAATGATTAATCAAGTAACGTTTAGTCTAAATTAAGCATTAAGTTAGTTTTTTCTTGCGATCAGAGTTGTTTCAAGATTGCTCTATCTAGAACCACTGCCTAATCATGGTTGATGTAGAATCTGTCCTCAAAATGTGACTCTATGGATTTCGAGTCTTTTGATTCATCATCAATGCCCACCGATGCAGAATTGTTTCAGGCGATGCAAGCCAAACAGCACTCTGCTTTGGCGGTGCTTTACGATCGCTACTCTAGCTTGGTGTATCGAGTGGCGCTAAGAATTTTGGTGAATCCGCAGGAAGCCGAAGATTTGACTCAAGAAATTTTCTTAAAGCTTTGGCGCAGCAGCACTTATGACATAAATCGGGGTTCTTTGAGCAGTTTTTTGACCACCTTGACGCGATCGCGGTCAATTGATCGGCTCCGCTCACGCCGCAGCACTCTTAAGTTTCTTCAGCGCTGGGGCAACACCATGACGACTCAACCTCCGCCCACCACACCCTTTGAAGCTGCCTCGATTCATCAGCGATCGGAACACGTGCGATCGGCATTGGCTAACCTGCCCGAAAAATACCGACAAATTTTAGAACTGGCTTACTACGAGGGGCTGAGCCAGTCAGAAATTGCCGCTCGGTTAGAAATTCCTTTAGGAACGGTGAAATCTTGGTCGCGCCAAGGATTGCTCACCTTGAGAAAAACCTTACAGACCTGGATTGAATAATCGCGCTATGGCTGAACCCATTGATCCTGAATCGTCCTATCCTGACCATTGGCAAGAGTTAATGGCAGGCTATGTGTTAGGCAATCTTACGCCTGAGGAAGCGGAGGAGTTGCAGCAATTACTCTCTGCCCATCCTGAATTGGGCGAGGAAATGGGCACCCTGCAAGAGGTGCTGGCGGCAATGCCCTATGCCCTACCAGAAGTGCAACCTGCCGCATCCGTGCGATCGCGCATTCTCACTGCGGCTCACCATCAACTCGATCCAATAGTGCCCACTCGCCGCCGCGATCGCCCCCGATCGCGGGCGCTGCTGTGGGGCGGCGGCATTGCCGCTATTCTTGCCGTGGCGATCGGGTTCGACAATCTGAATTTGCGGCAACAGCTTGCCACTACTCAAGCCAAGATTGCCTCTCAAACAGATCTAATCGCCATGCTGCAAGCCCCGCAGACCAAGTTGGTCACCTTGAAAGGGATGGATCAACTGTCGAAAGCGGCGGGAAATGTGGTGATCACCCCCGGAGAGGCTGGGGCGATCGTGGTGCTGCAAGATCTGCCAACTCTGCCACCAGGGCAAACCTACAATCTCTGGGCAGTTGCCAGCGGTCAAAAAGTTGCAGCCGGAAACTTTACTGCAAACCCTCAAGGCAGAGTATTTGTGAAGGTGCCTCTCGCCTCGGCAACGAGCGATCGCGTCACCCACCTCGTCGTCACAATTGAAGCATCCCCCACACCCCTCTCGCCCCAGGGTCCCATGGTGATGACCAGCAATTTGTAGATTGCATAGATCAGCCAACCCCAACGAACGCCATTCTCCACAGGTTTCTGCATCTTTGCTTGTAATGGTTTCAGAGTGTTGGTTGCAGAGCGCAGTTCAATCACAAAACCTGGCTCAATAGGTGGAATTTTACGTCGCCGCTCTGGAGAAAGCGCTTTCCACCGGCGAATCCAAGCGACATCGGGCGATCGGTTCGCATCATTCATCAAATTGGTCATCCGAAAAGTGAACCCTATCTAGATTGAGCGTCATACCGTTTTGAGTTTTGTTTGCGTAGCGTCTCCGCAGGAGATATTTTGAGTTTTGAGTGGCAAGACCAAGAAACATTGCCGCTTTCAGCAGATCATCTGTCGCGTTTCAATTTCAAATTGGTGTCAGAACACTCCTGGTTTCTGGAATGCAATCCAGATGGTGTTCCCGGAGCAAAGCGAACCGGCGATCGCTCTCCTCAAAATCAACACATCCAATACTTCGAGTAAATTTTTTGACCCATAGAAAATTATTTGATAGGATTCCTATCAAATAATTCTTTTTGCATAATTCATGAAATAAACAGCGATAGCTGATTACAGGCATCTAACGGGAGACGTTCGCTGAGTGCGAGAAGCGAATGCTGCCCAAGAGATGACCATTGCTTTATATGAATCGATGAGTTGATTTGGAGTGAGGCACTATCAAATGATACCTAGAACCATAAAACCCGCGATCGCCCTGGGGGTCGCATCGCTCACTTTCTTAGGAAGTATCTTCCTTGCTGAAACTGCCAAAGCAGATCCTCAGCAACCCATTGGACGCTCGAACGCGATCGATGGGTTGCTGACCTCAAACGATCTGTTGCTAGAAGAAAACTCAAACTTAGAACAAGTCACCTCCGTTTCACAATTAACCGATGTTAAGCCAACGGATTGGGCATTTCAGGCGCTGCAATCTTTGGTAGAGCGCTACGGCTGCATCGTCGGCTACCCAGACAAAACTTTCCGGGGCAATCGGGCGCTCAGCCGCTACGAGTTTGCCGCTGGTTTGAATGCCTGTTTAGACAAAATCCAAGAATTGATTGCGGCGGCTACAGCAGATTTTGTCAAGAAAGAAGACCTGGAAGTGGTCAAAAAGTTACAAGAAGAATTTGCCACAGAACTGGCAGCCCTCCGAGGACGAGTAGAAACCTTGGAAGTACGGACGGCGACCTTAGAAAAGCAACAGTTCTCAACCACAACCAAATTATTTGGTCAGGTGGTTTTTGGCGCTCAGGGACGAACGGCGAATACCGCCGATCTTTTTCCGAGAGACGGCGTTAAAGATGCGCCCGATCCTGGCACCCAAATCAATACTATTTCAAATGTTCAACTCAGTTTATTGACTCAATTTAGTCCGCGCAGCATTTTGCTCACTGGGCTTCAGGCAGGCAGTGGCAGCACCCGTCCGTCCTTAACCAACAATGTTCAGTTGGGCTTTGAAGGGGATACGGGTAGTTCTGTGTTGGTCAGTGATTTGACTTATCGTCAGTTAATTGGCGATCGCTTTGCCCTAATTGTTGGAGCGGAAGGCATTAACGCCGTCAACGTGTTTCGAGGTGCCAATCGGATCGAAAGCGCAGGATTTGGTCCCTTATCAGCGTTTGCTCAACGCAACCCGATTATCAATATTGGAGCAGGTCGCGCTGGCGTTGGGTTTGACTGGCAAATTGCCTCGCGGGTGAGTTTGCAAGCCCTCTATTCAGCCGGAGGAAACCCCAACTCTCCCGAAGCGAAACAAGGCTTATTCAATGGACGTAATACGGTTGGTGCCCAGTTAACCGTGGCTCCCACGAGAACTTTGGATATTGCTTTAAACTATCTTCATTCCTATTCGCCGGGTAGTTTTCTAGGGTTTCTGGGCACAGGAGTAGGAGACGACCAGGTGAGTGTGGGCGGTCCGATTCAAACGAATGCGGTGGGAGGGACAATTTCCTGGAGAGTCAGCCGTAAATTCACGTTGGGGGGTTGGGCTGGCTATACCAGTACGTCAATTTCGGGCTTTTCAGGCACTGCCGAATCAATTAATTGGATGGCGTTTTTGAATTTTCCGGATCTATTTGGTCGGGGCAATTTGGGTGGCATTTATGTGGGGCAACCTCCTCGGATCTTTAATAGCAATCTGCCAGCAGGGACAAATATCCCGGATCTGTTCAATGGGGGCATTGGTGCTTCTGGAGGGCAGCCCAGTTCAACCACTCATATTGAGGCGTTTTACCTTTTTAGAATCTCTGACAATATTGCGATTACCCCTGGAGTGATTGTCATTCTCAATCCCCGTAATACGTCTACGAGCGATTCGATCGTCATTGGGGCTATCCGAACCACGTTTACGTTCTAGCGCTGTTTTGTCTATCTAAATTACCCTATTGAGGATTGTTGCTATGCTGAGACGATGGGTTCAATCTGCTTTGTTTGTGGGAATTGCGGGAGGTCTGGCGATCGCGCCATCATCCAAGGCGATCGCTCAAATTCCAGTCACAGGGGGCACTCTTTCTTTCAAAGGCAGTCAAATTTACGTGCCAAATGTTAACTCTAATCTTGGCTCTGTGATTTACGATGGCACTGCGGGAGTTCTCGTCCGCACCTCTGCTATCCCCTCTATCAACAGCACCGTATTGCTCAGAAGCGGGATATTGCCCACGCTTAGCACTTGCCCCTGCTCAACACCTCAAGTGGGCGATACCGGAACCTGGCTACCAACCCTCACCTTTGTTGGGCGATCTTCAGCGGGTGAACCAACCTTATTTTCCAACATCCCCGCCCAAGTAAATTTCACTGTTACTGGACTCACTCCCACTGGAGTAGATACGGCGATTAATCGATTTGAATCTTTCCCAGTTTTACTCACCCAAACGGGAGCAGCCGTCAATGCTTCTTCATTTGGCGGAGTCCAAAGAATAACACCTGTCGTATTTGTCGAGTTTGGACAAACACCCTCCTCTAGTTTGGTCAATTTCGGGATTGCTTCTGTCACCCCTGGAGTCAACTATCCTGGAGATATTGCGGCGACGATTACGAGCGGCACGATTAGCGCCCCACTAGCTAACTCTTTTGGTGGAGTCAATGCATCTCCTCCTGGAAGTGGTGCCAGCAATAATGGTAGTAATGGCAGTTTTACAGTGGTTTCTTCAACTTCCGTAGGGGCTTTCAATTCCGTAACCAGTATTTTCTCGGTTTATGGTTCTAACAGCAACCCGCCTGATTCTTCTAACCAAAATGACGACTCAACGACAAGAGAATCTGATTCTGATTCTAATTCAGGTGATACGAATGAATTTGAAGACGATCGCGAGACAATCTTTGTTGACCGCACTACAAAGACTCGTTATGTCGTCGTCGGGTTACCCAGTCGCGTATTTCCGGGCGTGATTGGGGTAGAAGCAGTGAAAACCAAATAAAAGTTGTATTCTGTGATTCCGCTCAACTGATTCTTTGAGTATTGAGCGGAGTCAGCATTTACCTTCCTTGACAAACTAGAGGTTCGTTTAGCGCATCTTCAAGTATCTAATAATGATTTGTAGTCTTATCTGACTGGGTGCTGTCCGTAGAAGGGGAGGACTTCTGACCAGGGGGGGCGCATTCCGTGATTCCAGCGATCTTGGGCGATTTCTAAAATGCTAGTGACGTAGCGCCCCAGGCTGCCTTCAGCCCTGATTAGATGGTGAGCCGTGTCTTGTTTTAGCAAATTTTCCCAGGCTTCTAGGCTCATAACGGCATCGGGCACTACTTCGATCAGTGGGTTTTGCGAGCGATCGCGCTGGTAAATTGCACCAAACACTTCACCGCGTTGGGCGGGCATTTGCACGGCAATATTCATTGAGTCATCTAGTGTTTTTGCAGTTTCCCAGGCGATCGCCGCCAAGGTTGAAACGCCAAAAAGGGGAAGGTCAAGCTGTTGCGCTAAAGTTCGAGCAGTGACCACTCCCATTCGGGTTCCGGTGAAGCCGCCGGGACCTTTTGCGACGGCAATAAACGCTAGATCTTGCCAGGTTTGGGGCGGCAAAAAATCCACTAGATAAGCATGGAGCAAGGTCGAGGTATCACGCCCCAAATCCCACACTTGATGGCGGCAGTTGCCGTTAGAGTGGGCGATCGCCAATCCTAATTCTGGGGTGCTCGTGTGGAGCGCAAGCGAATAACTAAGGGCTGGGGGCTGGGGGGCGGGTGTAGAAAACAATGGGAGCAGGATTTAAAGATTACGAAGTCTGTTGAAGGAGGGGAGTGCGTTTCAAGATCACCATTTCGGAGCCGACGACGGGGCTCCGAGCTAGCAGGTTGCTCTTTGAGTCGGTCAGTTCCAACTTGACGAAACTAAGCTGCTGAGCGCGCTTTAGCATTTCGTTGGCGAGTTTATTTTGCTGAGCTTGCTCTAAGGTATACCAATCATCGCCGATTTTGACGGTCAAAAGGCTGCTGCGAAAGTTTGCCTGCACAGATTGGATTAGCCCATTCACATATTGATTACTAGCATCGGCAACTTGATCTTGAATTCGGGCAATCAGCGTTTGCTCTGGGGTGAGTTTGAGGGCGGGAGCCGGTTTGGGAATAGGGCTGATGGCTGGTGCGGGCGTTACGGTAGGTGCAGGTTTGAGAATCTCCGCGATCGCGTCGGTCGCCTTTTCAGACGGTGCAGGTCGCAGGGTTTGTCTGGGGCGTGGTTCATTAGCGATCGCATCGGTATCTGGCTTCACCGGTGACTGTTTGTCTTTTGAAATTATTTTTTGGGGTGCGTTGGTCGATTTGTCTGGAGTCGATTTGTCTGGAGTCGATTTGACAGACGGTGCAATAGCAACCTGAGTGGGGGGTTTGCTAAAAATCAGGGAAGAACTGATCCATAGGGTTAGCAGCAGCACACCTGCGATCGCCCCACTCAGCACTAAATCAGGTAATCGCCGGAGTGAACGAGGTAAGCGCGATCGCGTTACACCCAAGATAGATCCCCAAACTCCCCGCCGTCGTGGAGATGTGCCAGCTTGAGGCAAGTCTGATGCCGAAACGGGCTTTGCTTCTAAACGAGTCACCAGAGCATCGAGCGATCGAATAGTTGCTTTCAGCGTTTTGATAGTTTGCTCTTTCAATGCGGGTCGGATTTCTGCCTGCCAATATCGCTGAAACTTCTGCCAGTTTGTGGTTTGGGTGGCAGTCACAGCAGCGCCTGAAGCAACGCGAGATTTAGGCTTAGAGTTAGTCGCACTAGCAGCAGCTAGCTCCGCAACTTTTTCAACGGATACTTCTTCAGTGAGGGTCGGCTGCGTCTCGTTTTCTATGCCTACCGGTTTCCACACCTCTTCTTCTAAAACGGCAAAGTCTTCGTGGGTGATGGCTGCGGATCTAGCCCTCTCTTCTGAATCGCCCAGGTTCACCCCTTTCACAGGCATTGCTTGGGATTCAGAATTAGGGGGTTCTGGGATAGAATTTTCCTGAGACATGGCGTTTTCCACGGGCAGCGCAAACAACCTTAGAATGAGAGCCAGAGCGCTCTGATCGCTGCTGCCTCAGTGCATCACTTTACCATTTTCTGCACTCCCACAACTCTATGCGCGATTTGTGTAACGATCTCCACGAGACTCGCGAAGTACCTCCTTACCCCATTTTAGAAGCTGTCATGCTCCAGATTAAACCGGGCACAGCCAGCGCATTTGAAGCGGCATTTCGCCAAGCCTCGCCCATCATTGCCAGCATGAAAGGCTATTGCGGACACGACCTGCATCGCTGCCTAGAAACGCCTGGAAAATATTTGCTGCTGGTGCGATGGGAAACCTTAGAAGACCACACCATTGGATTTAGAGAGTCACCAAACTATCAAACCTGGAAGCAACTTCTTCACCACTTCTACGATCCGCGACCAGTTGTAGAACATTTTGAAGGAGTTATGTCGTGGGGCGGTCTATCCCCGTCCACTAATGGGTTGATATAGAGCGACCAGTTTAGTCAACTCATCTGAATCATCTGAGGCGCGATCTCAAACTCTTCAAGAGTACCCTCACGGGTACTGCGAATGCCTAAGTGCAAAATCTACCTTTGAATAGTCAAGGGAATCACTGCTGGGGGTTGTAGTTTGCACTCCACTCAACAGAATCGAAGCCATCCACAATTTGCACTTACATCAACTGAAGTGAAGGCTGTTCTCACGTTGAAACTGGCTGCCACTAAACTCGGCAAAATTGCCCTTTTTATCCTTCGACGGATTGGCATTTGCCAGAAGCCACACTTACCTTTATCCAGGAGAAATATCATGGATTCAATTTTATATTGGAACGAAGTTGCGCTCGAAGCCAATCGGGTGAGCCATACCAATAGGGCAAACGAGCAAACAGGTCCAACTCTGAGTTCTCGTGCTTTAGCGATCGTTCACTTAGCAATGTACGACGCTTATGCAGGAGTGCGGGGTAATCCAGTTGCGCCCGTTAACTTATCTCCTTATCTTCCTGCTCTACCAAACCCACAACCCAATGCCTCAATCGATGCGGCTGTTGCGGCGGCGGCTCACGCTACGTTGTCTAGGTTGTTTCCTAGCCAAAAGCCTTTCTTTGATCTGAAACATACGCAAGCAGGTTTACAAGGGAACGGGTTACAGGAAGGTCATGAATTTGGTCTTTTGGTCGCGCAGAAAATTCTTGAAAAGCGACAGGGCGATCCGAATGCTAGCGATGATGGCTATGCCGCATCGATGGCTCGTGGCGCACACCGCCCTGATCCAGATAATAGTCAAGGATTTCATGCTCCCTTCTATGGCGCAAACTCAAGATGTTTTGCTGTCACCAATCGCCATGGGTTGGAGGCTCCCCCTCAACCCGGCAGTGCTGATTATATCAACGCCCTTCAACAGGTACGCGGAAAAGGAATTGCCCCTGAATTGATAGGAACTTTACCCGCAGGTCTTTCTCCTCGGACTGCCAATGAAACGCTGATCGGCATCTACTGGGGTTATGACGGCGTGGCTAAATTGGGGACACCCCCACGTTTGTACAACCAAATTATTCGGACTGTGGCGATCGCTCAAAACAACACGGCGGATCAAAATGCTCGTCTGTTCGCGCTAGTGAATGCTGCAATGGGAGATGCTGGTGTTTTAGCTTGGGATCAGAAATACATTTATGATTTCTGGCGACCCGTGGTTGGCATTCGAGAATCTGACCCGTCTTTGGGTCCCGTAGGGATTGGCAATAATGTCATTTCTGGGGATTGTGACCCCTCTTGGTTGCCATTAGGCGCACCCAGCACCAATTCCACCCGAAAAAACTTTACGCCGCCCTTCCCCGCTTATCCCTCTGGACACGCTACGTTTGGTGCAGCGGCGTTGCATATTGCCCGATTGTTTTATGGGGTAAACACCCGCAGCAATGACCATTTGTTTGACGGACTTATCTTTGTCTCTGACGAATTTAATGGCATTAACCAAGACAATAAGGGCACTGTCAGACCTAAACATACCCGCAGTTTTCCGGGTGGGCTGTGGCAAATGATTGTGGAAAATGGTCTCAGTCGTGTCTTTTTAGGAGTGCATTGGGTATTCGATGCTTTTGCAATCGATAGCACAGGCAATCCTGATCTTTCACAGAATGTTGGTGGGGTTCCACTGGGTATTACGATCGCCGAAGATATTTTTAACAACGGGTTGAACTTATCAAATGTAGGTCCTCGAAATTAGAACTCTTTGCCTAATCAATCCGATGCAAAGTGTTAGTTAGAAGGGGGGAAGCTTGGTTATGAAGCTTGCCCTTTTACTGATTTTCTTGCTCGCCCTATTGAATTTGGCTCAAAACCGCGATCGCTTTTTTGGCAACTTCATCGGGTAAAGGAACATAGCCTAAGTCTGAGGCAAACTGTTGCCCGTCGGTGAGTCCCCATTGCAGGATCTCGCGCAGAGATTTTGCTTTAACAGGATCGGCATATTTTTGGTATGCCAAGATCCAGCTATAAGTAACTATCGGATAGGAGTTAGCGCCAGCAGGATCGGGAACTGAGCCGCGCAAGTCTGCGGAAAACTGGATGGTAGCCAAGGCTGCTCGAACGGTTTCATCGGTCAGCGAGACGAACTGATTGGCTTTGTTTTGCAGAGTGGCGATCGCCAGCCCTAGCTGCTTTGCAAAGGCATACTCCACATAGCCGATTGTGCCCGTTGCCTGCTGAATCTGGGCGCTAATTCCCGCGTTATCCTTAATGCCTGTGCCCGTTGTCCACTGCACGCTTAAGCCGGTGCCTACTTTTTCCTTCCACTCTGGGCTAATGGCGCTCAGGTGAGCCGTAAACACTGCGGTCGTACCGCTGCCGTCTGAGCGATGCACGGTAGTAATCGGCTGATCGGGCAGGGTCAATGTTGGGTTTAGAGCCTTCAGTTGAGGATCATTCCAGTTTGTGATTTTGCCTAAAAAGATATCGGCTAGCAGTTCACGAGAGAGCGTTAATCCAGTGACACCCGCCAGATTATAAACTACGGCAATACTGCCAGCGGTTGTCGGAATTAACACGGCTCCATTTTTCACCTTGGCAAGTTCGGCATCCGTGGGGGTAATGTCGCTGCCGCTGAAATCGGTAGTAGCTGCGATGAACTGCTGAATTCCGGCGGCGCTGCCCACGGGTTGATAGCTCACCTGAATGTTGGAATTGATCCGGTTATATTCGCTAAACCATTTTTGGTAGAGATAATAGGGAAAAGTGGCTCCGGCTCCATAAAGCGATACGGGTGAGCCGCTTTGGGTTGCCGCAGCATAAGGCGTTGACGAGACTTCGGGGGATCTTGCCGATTGAGATTGACAGGCTTTTAGCCCTAAAGCCACGATCGCGATCGCACTCAAAAACTCTCGACGAGACGTTAACTTAGACACCACAGCCACCTCAACACGCGATCGTCTAGATTTTACGATGCGGCGGGAGGATCTAAACGACTGAATTTTATACAATCAGCCTTGACGAAGGGCAACATCAGGTTCTTTTTCAGTCGGCATTGAAGCGCCAGAGTCAGGTGGATGAGGTCGTTTGGTCACGCGATCGCTCAGGTCAATAATCACAATATAAAGAATTGGCACCACCAACAGGCTGAGGAACGTTGCCATAAACAAGCCGCCAAAGACTGCCGTTCCCAAAGAAATCCGGCTGGGCGCGCCCGCCCCCGATGCCACGGTTAACGGATAAAAACCCAACAGCGAGGCAAATGAGGTCATTAAAATGGGGCGCACGCGATCGCGAGACGCTTCAATCACGGCTTTTGTCACCGACAAGCCTTGTTCTCTCAATTGATTGGCAAACTCCACAATCAAAATCGAGTTTTTGCTAGCCATCCCAATCAGCATCACCAACCCCACTTGGCAATAGACATCATTTGACAATCCCCGCAGCGATTGAGCCATCAGCGCCCCTAAAATTGCCAGCGGCACCGACAACATAATGATCAGCGGATCGATAAAGTTTTCGTACTGGGCTGCCAGCACTAAAAATACAAACACTAATCCCAATCCGAAAATAATCGGAGCCAAACCGCCCGACTCCACCTCTTCTAGGGCGGTGCCTGCCCACTCATAGCCAAAACTAGGCGGCAACGTTTGATTTGCTAAGGTTTGCATGGCTTTGATGCCATCCCCCGAACTGATACCGGGTGCAGCCCCGCCCGAAATTTCGATCGCCCGAAACAAGTTGAAGTGAGTAATCGTCTGTGCGCCCGTCGTCGGTGTCACCGTCACCAAGCTGCTTAAGGGCACCATTGCACCCCCTCCCGATCGCACATACAAACTGCCAATATCGCCAGGATTCGCTCGATATGCCTGATCTGCCTGCACATAAACCCGATAGCTACGCTGTCCCAGGTTAAAGTCATTCACATATTGCGAACCGAGCGCCGTCTGCAAAGTATTAAAAATCGTATCCACTGGAACTCCCAGAGCTTTCGCCAAATCCCGGTTCACATCCACTTTAAACTGTGGCGTACTGGCAGCAAACTGCGTAAATACCCGCTGCAAGCCTGTTCCGGGGGTATTTGCTTGGGCAATCAACTGCTGAGCCGCCTTGAGCAAATCCTGAATATCGGCATTGCCGCGCCGATCTTGCAGTTGAAATTGAAAGCCGCCAAAACTGCCTAACCCTCGAATCGCAGGCGGATTGACTGGCAGCACCCGCGCTTCTGTAATCAGGCTCACCTTGCCAAACACCTTGCCAATAATGGCTTGGGCAGACTGATCGAGGCGGCGACGCTCCTTCCAGGGCTTAAGGGTGGTAAACACAACGCCCGTGTTCGCGGTGTTGCCGCTAAAGCTAAACCCCCCGATCGCAAAAGTGCCCACCACTTCAGGAAACTCTTTTTCATCCAGAATAATCTTCTCGACTTGGGCAATCACTTTATCGGTGTAGTTAAGTGAAACGCCCTCCGGTGCCTGAATAATCGTAATAAAATAGCCCTGATCTTCTTCGGGTAAAAAAGCTTGGGGCACCTGCGTATATAACCAGGCGGTTGCACCGATCAACACCACAAACACTCCAATGACCACCATTTTGAAGTGAACCAGCCCGGTTAAAAGTTGCGTATAGCCGTGACGGAAGCGATCGAACACCCGATTAAACCAGTCAAAAAACCAGGCAAGCAACCGGGGAGGACGTTGCCCCGGACGCAGGAGAATTGCCGCCAAAGCGGGAGTGAGTGTGAGCGCCAAAAAGGTAGAAATGATAATCGAGAACGCGATCGTCAAGGCAAACTGTTTATACAGTGCGCCCGTTGTTCCAGGGAAAAATGCCACCGGAACAAATACTGCCATCAGTACCAGCGACGTTGCAATGACTGCTCCCGTCAGTTCTCGCATCGATTCAGAAGCCGCCTCTTTGGGGTGCATCCCCTTCGTTTGAATCAAGCGGCTAATATTTTCGACGACCACGATCGCGTCATCCACCACCAGCCCTGTTGCCAAGGTCAACCCAAACAGCGTCAGACTATTGATCGAAAACCCAAACCCTTTGACAAAGGCAAACGTGCCGATGAGTGAAAGCGGAATCGTAATCGTTGGAATCAGTGTAGTGCGCCAATCTTGCAAAAAGACAAAGATCACCAGCACAACCAGAAAGATTGCCTCCAGCAAGGTTTTCTGAACTTCTGCCAACGACTCCTCTACATAAAGCGTCGTATCAAACGCCACCTGATACTTCATGCCGGGTGGAAAAGACAGCGCCAGCTTCTCCATTTCCTTTTTGACCCCTGCCGCCACATCCAATGCGTTGCTGCCCGGAGCCGGAAACACACCTAAACCCACCGCATCTTTCCCTCGAAACCGCAAAAAGCTACTGTAGTTTTCCGCCCCCAGTTCTGCCCGCCCCACATCGCGCAGCTTGATCAAGGTTTTGCTAGCGGAATCCGCTTTGATTACCACATCTTCAAATTCAGAGGCATCTTTCAACCTGCCCACCGCCTGCAAGTCGATCTGATATAGCTGATCTTTTGATGCGGGAGATTGTCCCACTCGTCCGGCTCCCACTTGCAAATTCTGCTCCCGGAGAGCCGCCACCACATCTTGCACCACCAGCCCGCGCGATGCCAGTCGTTGAGGATCGAGCCACAGCCGCATGGAGTAGCGCCGTTCGCCAAAAATTCTCGCCTCGCTCACGCCATTGACCCGCTTGAGGGCATCCCCCAGATAGAGATCGGCATAGTTACTCAAAAAGATATTGGTGTATTCGCTGTTTTCGGTATATAGCCCGATCGCTAGCAAAATATTATTCGACTGCTTACTCACCCTCACCCCGGTCTGTTGCACCGTGTCTGGTAGCTGAGACTGCACGGAAGAAATGCGATTTTGCACATCCACCGCTGCAATATCTTTGTCGCGAGTCGATTCAAACGTGGCGGTAATGATGCTGGAGCCATCGTTGCTGCTAGTGGAGTTCAGATAGCGCAATCCTTCCACTCCGTTGATCTGCCGCTCTAGAATCGTGGTGACCGCACTTTCAACCACTTCGGCACTGGCTCCAGGGTAGTTGGCACTCACCTGTACTTGAATCGGGCTGATGTCAGGAAACTGATCGACGGCTAATCCTGGAATAGAAATTAATCCAACTAGCAAGATAATCAGCGCGCAGACGATGCTGAAAACGGGTCGCTTGATAAAAAAGTCAGCCATGGGAGTGGGGGGTAGGTTGCGGGGGTCGGGCTATGGATTGCAGAAAGTTTTGAGTTTTAAGTTTTGTAAGTCCTTCAGACTGGCTTTGCCAACGCGTAGCGTCTCCGCAGGAGATATTTTGAGTTTTGAGTTCAACATTCGCTACCTGACTCCTGATCCCTATTGCTTTGCTGTTTCTGCGATCGCGCTACATTCCGATAGGTTGAGAATGCCAGAAACGACAATATTTTCGCCGGGTTTGAGTCCGTCTAAAACGTTGTAGCTATTGCCCTGAATGCTGCCCAGTTTAACGAGCCGTTGACGGGCAACGAGGTCTGGTGGTTTCCCAGCGGGGGCACCAAGCGGCGCGGCTTGAGCCGATTTACTAAGAATTGCTTTGCAGGCATCATCCGGGGGTTGAGCCACAAAGATGAAGTTTTCGCCGCCCAAACGAGAAATAGCAGAAGAGGGAATCAAAATTCCGGGGCGCGATCGCCAAACTACTCTGGCACGCGCAAACTGTCCATCTCGTAGCTTACCGGAGCTATTATCAAACGTTGCTTTTGCCAAAACACTCTGAGAGCGGCTGTCAGACTGGGGCGAGATGAAACTGATCTGTCCTCTGCTGAGAATTTTGCCTTCAGCATCGGTTAGCTCAACAGGTAGCCCAGTCCGCAAGTCAGAAGCTTTTTCCAATGGAAGAGACAGCTTTAAATCTAATGAATCGTTCTGGGTCACGGTCGTCAGCGTGTCTTTAACTTCGACAATTTGCCCCAGGCGCACGGGAATATCGCCAACTATGCCGCTAAATGGGGCAGTAATAGTACTGTCTTGCAGTTGGGCAGTGTTGAGATCAGCGTTCGCCTGTGCCTGCTGTAGCCCCGATTCAGATTCGGCAATGCTGGCTTTAGCGGATTGAATGCGCTGGTCGATCGCCCGTAGCTCTGAAACTGCTTTGGCGCGATCGCGCGCAGTTCGGTCTAGCAACTGTCGTGCCAGTGCGCCTTCCCTGACGAGAGACGAAATCCGTCGATACTCCTGATTTTGCAGGTCTACTTCCGCTTGCTTGGCGATCCGATCTGCTTGGGTCGCCTGAAGTTGAGAGACGGCATTTGAGCGAATGGCACGGGCAGAATTGACGGCTGCTAAACCACTGGCAACCTGAGCTTCTCGCTTATCGGGCTTCAGTTGAATCAGTGGATCACCTGCCTGCACGCGATCGCCCGACTTCACCAAAATGCCACTGACGCGCCCCGTAATTTCTGGCTTAATCAGGACCGACTGCAAAGATTCTAGCGACCCGACATACTCCGAAGACTCCCTCACCGTTGCCGTTTGCGTCGTTTCCAGCTTAACCGGGATGCCTTGGGGTCGTTTCATCCCTGCTGTTTGCTTGGCTGCGTGGCTCGCCTGCCACCAACGCCAGCCAAACCCTAACCCCAATAGCAACAGTAAAAGCCCACCGATCGCCAGCCAGCGATTGGTGGATGATTTGGAGCGTGAGGGCGATCGCGGCTCAGGCGTTAAAGGGGAGGACTCGCGCTTTTGACCTTCAACTGGATCAGAATATTTAGACGAAGGAGCAGACATTCATATACCTCGCTTAAGCTTATCTATTACCTGCGCCTTGTTAGCAACCTTAAGCTTATATAAACCATTTGCCTAGCCTCTAGAGATAGACCCGATTGGTTGAGGTTTTTACTATAGTAAACAAATGCTGATGTCAATGCGATCAATCAATAAGCAAGGCTGATGTATCATTCAAGTTAAGTTTAAGAGACCTCTTCGATCGCTTGCCGACCCGATAGGTTGGGATGTCCTTAAAAGAGAATTGTTCTGCTGAAAGTACCAAAGCTCAATTAAAGGTGAAACTCCATAGAACAATCGATGTGCGACTTTCCTCAAACGCCTACAAAGGCTGCCCACAGGGTTAGCCAGGTCAAACTGCGTGTTCAAACTAAACGCTTTCTACGAAAAAAAGATGAAGGTTAACCTTCATCTTTTTGAATTACCACAAGTTGAACTTTGGACTGGGTATTAGAATTTACGCTGACTTAAAATGAGAGGATTCTGCTAGAGAGTTCTTTCGAGTTCTGCTTTCATGCGTTCAAGGGTCATGTTCATTTGGTCAAACATTTGTTGAGGAGTCATGCCAAACTGACCGAGTTGAGTCCGCAGTTGTTCTACCGTCATTTGAGCCATAAAGTCTTCTGATAGCTCAAACCGCTTCATAAAAATCCGGTAGCGATCCATCATGGCTTCCATCTGGTCGATGAACATTTTTTTGCCTTCGCGGTCGAATTTCCCGTAGCTTCCACCTAGCTGCATAAGGGATTGATAATCCTCAAACAGCAGTTTTGCCTCTTGTTGAACAATTTCAGAATCAAAAAATCCCATCGCTTTAAACCAATTTTTAGTAAATTCAGAAAAATAAGATTTCTAAATGTGGTGGTTTTTCCATAGTAGAGCGATCGCCGAACCTAGGTTAAGTAGGGGTTTCACCACTCTGCCACAGCGGTCATTTCCCCAATCGCAAAAAGCCAAACAATCCACCACGCTTGTGTGAAACTGCTGCCGTCTGTTTCACCGGAGCTTTTTTGCCATTAGTCGTTTGCGTAGGAATGGAAGGCGGAACAACGACACCCACCTGAGGCGCATATTTAACCGCCCAAGGATCTCTAGGGTTTAGCGATAATGCCCGCTTGAAATGCGCTTTTGCCATGCCCCGCAATGCATCTCCATGCGTTGTATTATCCTGCTTAGATTGCCGCAGGTAACCCACTGCCAATAAGGAGTGATACTCGCTCTTGTCTCCCTTGAGCTTGATGGCATCCCGTAGTTCATTAATCATCTCTGCCCAGTTTTGATTACTCGCATATTGCATAGCACGCCGATAGTTGCGTTGATCATAGCTTTCGGTGACCACTTCAGGATTAACCGGGGCGGGTGTAACGTGGAGTGGTTTTGCATCCGCTGCCGCAATGATGCCAGAGCGCTTTTCGCGGACGCCCATATCGCCCAACTTAAGCTGGAGATAAACCAGATTTAGCTCGCTGAGTTGGTCGGCTGTGGATTCAAACTGGTCGATATCTTGATATTGAGCTTCTGCCAGTTTGGCGATCGCTTGCTCATAAAAAACATCCACAGCGCTAACAGGATGATCGAGTAACTGACGGGCAATGTCACTTTTGGGCGCGATCGCACCATTCCGCTTGTTTGCTAATCGCACCTTGATCCGCAGATTGGCGATGCTTTCATTGCGTCCCTTGTCTGCCTTTAGCTGTTTATAGGCAGGGTTCACTAGGCTCGCCAGCAGTTGCGTCGCTAGTTCCTTGGCGGTTCCCTCTAGCCCAAAGCGATCGGGGTGGAGCAGTTTAGCAATATCTCGGTAGCGTTTGAGAACGCGATTGCTATCGGCGGTCACCGCAACACCCAGAATAGCGTAGGGATCACTCAGTTTTTTCGTCCAGTCGAGAATAAGCGAGCTTTGCGACATCGAAAGGCAGCCTTAGCACAACATAATAAGGGTTGAAAGATACAGCTCTCCTGGGTTTACGGTTCAGACTGTGTTGCAAACTACAAAATTAGTGCTGCTCAGAGCTTGAAACCCTTGCCAGGAGACTTTATAGATTTCACTTATCATCCAACATCCAGGAGAGCCAAAGATATAAGAATTGAAAGTGATAAACTCTCAAAACAAAGAAACAACTTTTCAGAGGTTAACAAGTTTAAGCAAATCCGTCATCTTCAATGGGTCGCAGATTTTCGAGCGAAGTGAATCCCGGTTCAGAAAAACAGTTATTAGCAAGACCGACTGAAATGCCCCCGTAAAAATATAGGAGGATTAAACCCAGATTAACCAACCGTATTTTCCCTTAATCTAATGTACTGTGCAGATGTTGGTCTAACCGGACGGGTTCTATGAATCCTTGTTATGGTTTTTGTCGCAGCGTCATAAGGGCAGAGATAAAATAGCGTCAGTGGTTTTAGGCTAAGCAATAGAAGGAGTTACACTTGTGTGGCGATCGCCCAGTTGGAAAGGTATTTTGAGTCAGCCAAAGGATCGAAAGGTGGCTTCTTTGCTGGCGTTAGCTGGCGTGGTTTCCCCTATCTCAGGTTTTCACAAGTTTTACCTGAAACAACCCGTTTGGGGGGCGCTGTATTTAATGTTATCGTGGACACCCATTCCTCGAATTGCGTGTGGTATCGAAGCCGTTTGGTACTTGTTTCAAAATGCAAACGAGTTTGATTTGCGGTTTAATTCTGAAATGCCATCGAATTCGATCGCGGCTACCCTCAAGCCCAGCATTGATCCCACCAAAATTAGCGCGATCGCCGATGCGGTCCGTCAACTTGATCAACTTCGGGTGGATGGATTGATTTCAGAATATGAATTTGAGCAAAAACGGCGGAAGCTGTTGGATCAAATTGGATAAAAAGTTCGGAGTTGAGAGTATGGAGTTCGGAGTATGAACACAACTTAGTCTGGCTCATTCATCGGCACTCAAAACCCAAAACTCAAAACCCAAAACCTAAAACTCAAAACATCTCCTGCGGAGACACTACGCCAACAAAACTCAAAACTCAAAACTCAAAATATCTCCTGCGGAGACGCTACGCTAACAAAACTCAAAACTCAAAACTCAAAACTTTTAAAGCACAGCTTACTCCTTAACCTTTTCCCCATGGCTTTGCGTGATTGGCTTGTAAATGTGACTCAATCTCAATCGATCCGGGCACGAATTTTGAACGATCCCTACCATCGATTTCAAACGCTTGATGAACTACACTTGGCTGCTAGCTTAGGCATCCAAATTGATGTGAATCAAGCAGGGGTAGATGATTGGTTGCGGTTACCAGGTTTGTCGATTCATCAGGCGCGATCGCTGGCGGAGCTTACTCAGTCTGGGGTTCACCTGCACGCGATCGAAGATATTGCGGCGGCATTGGGGCAACCCGTCCAGCGGCTTAATCCATGGAAGCCGGTGTTGTTGTTTTGCTATTACGATGAAGATAGTCTGCATACCATTCGACCGATTAATGCAAACACAGCATCGGTAGAAGCACTCGTGCGAATTCCTGGTGTGGATACTTACTTGGCGCGAACGATTGTTCAAAACCGTTCTCCTCATCCCTATCGCAACTTAACCCACCTCCAGCGGCGGCTCTCTTTGCCCAGTGATATAGTCGCTAAACTCTTGCACCACCTTAAGTTTTAAAGGTTTTCGGGTTCCGGTTTCCGATTCATATCTAAACTTTGAACCCTGTCCCTTGAACCCTGTTCCCTATCCCCACGCCCAACTGTGTCTACCCATCCCACCCCGTCTGCTTTGCCCGATTTTCCTGATCTTTGGCAAGAAACCTTAGGTTGGCAGCCCAGCGTTGCTCAAAATAGTTTATTCCAGCAGCTTTATGAAGGGATTCTGGAAGGCAATCAACAGCTTAATTTAACCCGGATCACCGATCCCGTAGAGTTTTGGGAGAAACACCTTTGGGATTCGCTCAGCGGGATTAAGTCGTTTCTTCAGGTTTCTAGTAATATTCCGATCGCCGATGTCTCAGACTCGATACCCTATCGGGCGATCGACATTGGCACTGGCGCAGGCTTTCCCGGATTGCCGATCGCGATCGCCCAACCAAATTGGCACATGACCTTACTGGATTCCACCCGCAAAAAGCTTGATTTTGTGGATCAGTTGCTAAAGCGTTTGGATATTGCGAATGCGACCCCATTGGTAGGACGAGTGGAGCAGATTGGACGCGATCGCGCCCATCGAGAACAGTATGATTTGGTGCTAGTTCGAGCCGTGGGCGCAGCCTCTATCTGCGTAGAATATGCTCTACCGCTGGTGAAAGTGGGTGGATTAGCCGTGCTATACCGAGGGCAGTGGCTTGAGCAAGAAGCCACAGAGCTTGCCCCGGTGATCAGTCTGCTGTTAGGCGGCAAATTGGAGCAGGTCGCAGCGTTCAAAACACCGATTACTCAAGGCGATCGCCACTGCATCTATATTCGTAAGGTTGCGCCAACTCAACTCCTCTATCCTCGTGCGGTGGGCATTCCCGCCCAAAAACCATTGGTGCTTACCTCAACAGTTTCTTCACCACGTCGATCAAATCAGGTGGATGATAGGGCTTTGTAACATAAGCATCTGCACCTTGCTTTGTGCCCCAATACACATCAAACTCCTCACTTTTACTCGTACACATGATTACAGGAATGTGCCTAGTTTTCGGTTCGTTTTTCAGCCAGCGGCATAGATCGTAGCCATTCTTGCGCGGCATCACAATGTCTGTAACGACTAGATCAGGGAGACTTGCCTGAATTTTGGTGATTGCCTCTTCGCCATCGATCGCCTCGATTACGTTAAATCCACTTTTTTGGAGTTGCTCTGAAACCATTTGCCGCACAGTGAGGCTATCATCCACGATTAAAACTGTATGCATAACTCCAACTGGCTAGTAAATCGAGGCAGAAACAACTTAGTTCAGTTTAGAGGACGAACAGGGGTTAGTCTATGGCAGATTGCGCCATTCGCCAAACATCGCTGAACTCAAAAACTTACTGTACTTCAGCAGTCTGCCTCAAACCACGCACTCAAACCACGCGAAGTGCAAAGTGCGGAGTGTAGAGGCTGTTTTTACGGTCACTCATCGACTCATCCACAGGTTCACTCTTTGATTACACCGTTAATTGCGAGTTAAACCATCTAACTGCGCGGCTTCCTCCGGGGAGAGGCTCCACCCGATCGCGCCAGCATTTTGAATCGACTGCTCAGCATTCTTGGCACCGGGGATCGGCATGACGTTGCCTTGGGCAATCAGCCAATTCAGGGCAACTTGGGCGGGGGTACGTTGATGGGCGTTTGCGATCGCTTGTAGCGCGTTGACCAGAGGAGCGATTTTTTCTAATCCATTTTGGCTAAATCGGGGGTCAATCCGCCGTGCCCCTCGCAGAGTTTGCACGGTGTCTGGGGTGTATTTGCCTGTGAGCAAGCCTTGAGCCAATGGACTATAGGCAAGAATAGCCACATCCAGTTCTCGTGCGGCATCCATCACGCCGTTGGATTCAATTTGGCGAGTGAGCAGAGAATAGCGCACCTGATTCACGGCGAGAGGAATGCCCCTTGCTGCCAAAAACTGGTGAGCCTGCCGCATTTGCTCAGCAGAATAGTTGCTGACCCCGATCGCGCCAATTCTGCCCTGGTCTACCTCGTCGGCTAAGGCATTCATCAAGGTGCGCTGGCTCATCAAAAAATCAAGGGGCCAATGCACTTGGTATAACGCCACGCGATCGACCTGAAGCCGTTGCAAGCTAGCGGTGAGAGTGTCTGCGATCGCCTGAGCATTCAGCCGCCAAGGGAGCGGAAAATATTTGGTGGCAATTTGAATCGGTTGATCCGTTTGCTTGAGGAATTTTCCAATCAGCCGTTCCGATTCGCCTAAGCCATAAACCTCGGCGGTATCAAAAAAAGTGATGCCCGACTCAACGGCAGCATGGAAGGCTTCGCGCACTTGCTCGGCTCCATAGTCTTTGCCATAGCTCCAAAACAGGCTATCGCCCCACGACCACGTCCCAATGCCGATCGCGGGTACGACCAATCCATCTTTGCCTAAAGTAACGGTTTGCAGGGTTGTTTGCATGGCGATCGCCCTCCGATTTGTAACTTTTCCTTTACACTTCTAGTGTATTCTGCGGGTTCCTGGTTTGACCTTTCCAATTCCTTTTAACCTAGAAACTAATGGCAATATCAAACCGAGTTTAGAAGACATGGCAAGCAGCAATCTGTCTAGTTCACACCCCGATTCACGGCAGTCATTCACCGAGTCGGCTCCGGTTTCCACAATCACGCTGCTGACAATGTTTCGGTTAGGACTCTACCAAATGGGTCTGGGCATGATGTCGGTGTTGGCGTTGGGCGTGATGAACCGGGTGATGATTGGCAACCTAGCCATTCCGGCAACGATCGCCGCCGGGGCGATCGCTATGCACCAGTTCGTGGCACCGGCGCGGGTCTGGTTTGGGCAGCGATCGGACAGCAAACCCATCTTGGGGCATCATCGCACGGGCTATATCTGGATTGGCACCGTGATATTTGCGATGGTGTCATTTTTAGCGGTGCAGGTGATGTGGCAACTGGGCAGTGCGGTTCCTGGCTCTGGCGCATTCTACGGCTGGGTGGGCATTTTGGGCTTAACCTTTGCGGTATACGGCTTGGCGCTCAGCGCTGGCTCAACTCCATTTGCGGCGCTGCTGGTGGATGTGTCGGATGAGGGCAATCGCTCCAAGTTGGTGGGCGTAGTTTGGTCCATGCTGATGGTCGGCATTGTGATTGGGGCGATTTTGATTAGCGTGCTGCTGAAACAAGTGACGAACGATACGCCTTTGGCAGTCATGCAGGCTTCAATTAATCGGGTATTTATAATTGTGCCGGCGATCGTCGTGGGGTTGGCAGTGGTCGCCACCGGAGGCATGGAAAAGAAATATTCGCTTTATCGGTTGCGGTCTACTGTGAGCGATCGCGAAGACAAAATCACCTTTGGGCGAGCCTTGCAGGTGTTGACCGCCAGCCGCCAAACCGGAATTTTCTTTACCTTTCTGCTGGTGATGACGATCAGCCTGTTCATGCAGGATGCCATTTTGGAACCCTACGGCGCGCAAATTTTCAACATGGAATTTTCTAAAACCACGCTGCTTAATGCGTTTTGGGGTGTAGGCACCTTAATCGGCATCAGCACCACGGGTTTTTTAATCGCGCCCCGACTTGGCAAAAAAAACACTGCTAAGTTGGGCTGTCTAATGGTTGCAGGCTGTTTTATACTGCTCATTTTGGCAGGATTCACCGCTAATCAAACCGTGCTAAAAGTAGGCGTATTTCTATTCGGTTTATGTTCGGGTGTGGTCACAACCGGCGCACTCAGCCTCATGCTGGATCTGACGGCGGCTGAAACTGCTGGCACCTTTATCGGCGCGTGGGGGCTGTCTCAGGCAATGGCGCGGGCTTTGGCAACCGTGGCGGGCGGCACGGTGCTCGATTTGGGCAACCGGCTGTTTAACGTGCCCCTGTTTGCTTATGCCTTGGTGTTTGCAGTTCAAGCTTGCGGCATGGTATTGGCAGTCTACTTGCTCAGCCGCGTGGATGTGGCAGAGTTTCAGGCAAATGCAAAACAAGCGATCGCCTCGATGATGCAAGGCGAGATAGATTAAATTGGGCGAAGGGCATCAAGCCCCTTCCTAGAATGTTTCTTTTTGCTTTCAATCTCAGGGAAATTGCTCCCAAATTGATTTTCTCATCTATACTGCTGTCGAGCATTCATTATTTACGAGCAGCCCATGTTTCAGGATGCCAGCACAAATCCAGCCTTGCCAAACTCTCCTGATGGGGTTGCTGAACCTAAATCTGAGGCGGGTGAATTTTCTCCAAGTTCTTATGCCGATCGCCTGATGGATGATCTGTTTCAAGATGTGGAGCAACTTTTACATGGAGAATCTCGGCGAACTGATAAATCAGCGCTGGCGCTATCTCAGCCTGTTGATTTAGCCTCTGAACCTGAAAGTGCTTCGTCTCCAGATGCCACTCCTCCCAATCTGTTAAACGCGCCTGCCGAAGAGCCTTCAGCGAGTTCGGCTTTAGCAACGTTGCTCAAGTCACTGGCGGTCAATCAACCCGGTGAGCAACTCGCTAAGATCGCTGAAATGCCCCCCACTGGCTCCGTTATGGCGCATCCTGATCTTCCCTCCAAGGGTGGCTATGATCGCCTGTTGTTAGCGATCGGCTGTGTTTCGGTGGTGGTCTCGTTGGCGCTGGGGTTGTTCTATCAAGAGTCGCGCCGTCCGCCCGTTGTGTCTTCGGTGCCTGCGGCAGAGGTGGCATCCAATCCAGTTTCTTCATCCCAAAATCAATTTTCGGATTATGCTCAAAAAGCTCTGCAATCCATTGATCGGCGATCGCAGCAAAGCACCCCTTCTACCGTGACAGCAGGGGGCACTACAGCCGCCGCCGTTCCTGGAATGCCGACTGTCACGGTGCCTAAAGTGATCACTCCTAGCTCCAACCTTCCGACTCGATCCGCCACAGGGCTGGAACGGGTGTATGTTCCGGTGTATCAGTTCCCATCCAATTTTAAGCCCCCTAATTCAGTTACACCTTTGCCGACTGGTCTTGCACCGGCGGCAGCACCGGCATATCGTGCGCCTGCTCGCAAGCCAGCCACAACGGCAACTAGCCCGATTACTCCTGGCGCTCCCCGACGATTGGCAGGCGTGTTGGAGTTGGGCGATCGCTCGGTTGCTTTATTTGAAATTAATGGGGTGACGCAGCGCTACGGGATTGGTGAAAGCATTGGCTCCTCCGGCTGGTCGCTGGTCGAAGTATCGAAAGAGCAGGCAATGATTCGACGCAACGGTGAAGTGCGGTCAGTGTTTGTGGGTCAAAACTTCTAGACGGGGTTGAGATAAGTTGTTAGTTTTTAGAGGGATGGATACAGTGAGGTTGGGGTTGGTATATTGCCCATTGGCGATCGCTTGCCGCTAAAAACTGAGCGCCCTCTAAACCACCGCTGGAGTTTTGATTATGGGATTGTTTGATGATTTCAGTCAGTTTTTAGAATTGCGCCTAGAAGAGTTTTTGCGGGATAATCCTCATCTCGAATTGATGGTGCTGGAAGAAAAGCTGCGAGATCAAGAAGAAGAAACTCTTAAACTCATGACCGACCTGAAGGTAAAAGAGAAAGCCTTGCAGGATGAGATTTTGGCGATCGCCCAAGAAATTCAGCTTTGGCACGCCCGCATCGAAAAAGCTAAATCCAAAGGTCGGCTTGATCTGGCTGAACCGGCTGAAGTGCGAGAAGCCGATCTCTTGCGCCAAGGCAACCAAAGATGGGGACAATTGGAAATGTTGAAAGAGCGTTTTCAACAGACCCAAGACTTGCAAAAAAAAGTGGAGCAGCGCCGCAAAGAAGTTCAAAAAAAAGTGACCGAAGCGCAAGTCAACCGCACAGGAACTCAGGTTGGAACGGGAAGTTCTTCAAACTGGAGCAAAAACCCGACCTATATGAACAGCAGCGGAGGCAAAGATCCCTTAGATCAGCAATTTAACCGCTGGGAAGCGGAGGAAGAACTAGAGCAGTTAAAACGCAACATGGGCAAGTAAGCTGACATCCTGCAAATTGTAGTAAGTCACTCCCGTCCTTTGTTGACCGAGCTTGCTAGTTTTTAAGATTTAAACTCATAACCGATCTACTCAAGTCTAATCCAGTTCTCGCTCCGCCTTTGCCTTAAATGCCCTCCAGCCTGAGCGCTTGGGGCGATCGCCCTAGAGTAAGACACGCAAGCCGGATTGGGCAGAAGCAAAGTATACGAGTTGAGCAAAGCCAAACGATAGCCGGATTAATTGACACAGTTGGGGATTAAACTTTGTCTCTCACAGGTTCATCTAATTGCGGTGGTTGTTGCTGTAGCGTATTCGCGCTCCTGCCCACTGCAACTTTTCTTGCAATGTCTGATAGTAGGAATAATTTTCCCGCAGAACGATAAAGCGTGCTTGACAGTCTGCCATCCGAATGTCAACTCGCTGCCCAGGCCAAATAGAAGTCGCTAGCACGCCATCCATCCAAAGTTTATTGGAAAGCTCTAAATCGGCTAAGGGCCAAACGCTGACGACACATCCAGCCGGAATAACGATTGGGCGACTAGAGAGGCTCAGAGGGCAAATCGGCGTGATCGTAATGGAATCTAGCCCTGGATGAATGATGGGTCCATTAGCCGCAACCGTATAACAGGTGGAACCTGTAGGGGTAGCGATCAGCAGCCCATCTCCTTGATATTGATCCACTACTTCCCCGTCAATTTCCATTTCCAAAATGGAGGTAATCATGCGATCGGCGGAAGCGGGTTTAACGCACATTTCATTCAGGGCAAGGTAATGATCGCTCACAGCCTCCGTATCCATCCGATCGCCTTCAAACACAGATGCTTGCAACATCATGCGCGGCTGTACTGCGTAGCGATCGCCCAGCAGTCGATCCCACACTTGCTCAGAATCCACGAAGTCCTCTAGCGGCTCCGTCAGAAAGCCTAAATTTCCGCCAGCATTAATTGCCAAAATGGGAATGCGATCGACTGCTAGATGCCGTGCGGCAGTTAGAGCCGCTCCATCCCCTCCCAACACCACAGCAAGGTCAATCGGCTGAGTTGCAGATGCCAAAAAAACTGGATAGGGATTGTCTTTTGCTCCAGTCGGACCGAGCATCACATGGCAACCACGTTTTTCTAGCTGTCGGGCACACTGTTCAGCCCAGCGCTTACTGATCGGATCGCCAGATTTATGGGAAATAATGACCTGCTTGAGTTGCACGCTTCTAAAAATTAAGAGCAGTAGTAGTGAGTTGATAATCTACAAGCAACTGCTGATCCACAACGAACCCTGCCGCACAAGGCAGTTTTGGAAAAATCAAACGCTACCACTTCAACAGATTGAACTGTTCCATGTCTACCGTGTCGCGGTTGCGGTAGATTGCTAACACGATCGCCAACCCAATTGCCGCCTCAGCCGCCGCGATCGCAATCACAAAAATCGTAAACACTTGTCCTTTAACGTCCAAAGGATCTAGAAAATTAGAAAATGCCATCAGATTCAGATTGACCGCATTCAGCATTAGCTCGACCGACATCAACACTCGGACTGCATTGCGGCTGTTGATTAATCCATAAGTCCCAATGCAAAACAATGCAGCGGCAACAATCAGAAAATATTGGAGTTGCATGAATCCTCGCTAGTCAAAAATAGTTTGGGACAAGAGATACAGACTTCTTGCGCCTTTCTGGCTCATTTAGTGGATTGAGACGGACTGCCAAAATCAGATCCAGCAGGAGTCAACTCTCGCGGACGCTCTGGCAAAGTCAACATCGTCTGCTGCAAATCAGCCTCCTCCAAATCGGGCAGAAATTCGCGACGGGCTAAAACGATCGCGCCAATCAGTGCCATCAATAGCAACACGGATGCCAACTCAAAAGGCAGTAAAAAATCGGTAAAGAAATGCTTGCCGATGACCACCATAGAACCCGATGCAACAGTCGATTCCGTAGAAATTGCCCAAGGTGTTGCTAGCACCATGGTGCTTAACAACGCAAACAAGCCTGCACAAACAACCGCCGTCGCGGCTTTACGAATCCAAGCTTGAGGAATCGGTGTAAAATCCTCACGTTTATTCACCAACATAATGGCGAAAATAATCAACACATTGACCGCACCGACGTAAACCAAGACCTGAGCCATTGCCACAAAGTCGGCATTTAACAGCAAATAAAGACCTGCTGCACTGATGAAAGCTCCTGCCAGCAAAAAAGCTGAATACACCACATTAGACAGCAAAACTACGCCTAACGCTGCCCCCAGCATCATTGCAGCTAGCAAGCCGAACGATACAATCTGAACCCCTTCCGCTAAATTCACAGACTCTATCTCCTTCAGATTTCGCTCTTAGCCATTTCCTACTTTTCTTGCGCCACATCTTGCGCTACATCTTGTGCAAGAATCTCTTCTGGACGCTGACCCGCGCGCCGAGCATTCGCTGGCAAATTATGAGGTTCCATTACGCCCTCAGGTAGGTAGAGGAACTCTCGTAGAGCCGTCACCATTGGGTCATTCGTGACTTTATAGGGCAGGCGACCCAGTGCTACGTTATCGTAATTTAGCTCATGGCGATCGTAAGTCGCTAACTCATATTCCTCAGTCATAGAGAGGCAATTAGTCGGGCAATACTCGACGCAGTTGCCACAAAAAATACATACTCCAAAATCAATGCTGTAGTGACTCAGTTGCTTTTTCTTGGTCGCCGGATTAAATTCCCAATCCACTACCGGGAGGTTAATTGGGCAAACTCGCACACAGACCTCACAAGAGATACATTTGTCGAACTCAAAGTGAATCCGTCCCCGAAAGCGCTCAGAGGGAATCAACTTTTCATAAGGATACTGAACTGTGACTGGGCGGCGCTGCATATGGTCAAACGTAACCGCTAAACCCTGACCAATATATTTCGCTGCTTGCACAGTTTCTTTCGCGTAATCGCCAACTTGCTTTAAAAATTTCAGCATGGTCGTTGTGAGTAGTGAGGTGCAAACGTTGAATATTAAACTTTGAACCGTGAGTTTCGAGAGGTTGCTTCAACAACCCCTCTAACCCATCATTACTGATTAGCCACCAAATGCCCCAGGAAAAGTAATTTTGAGCGCCGCAGTAATCAACAAATTCACCAAAGAAATGGGCAGAAGAAACTTCCAACCCAAATCAAGTAATTGATCAATCCGAACACGGGGCACTGTCCAACGTAGCAAAATTGCTGTAAACACCAAAAAGTAAGCTTTCAGGAGGGTCATTGTAATGCCAAGAGAAGCACCCACAATTTCTAGCCAAGCATTTGTTTCGCTGACTCCCAGCCAGTCCGCGATTAAGGCTGTGGGAATAGGAAGTTCCCAGCCGCCGAGGTAAAGAATCGCGACCATTAAAGCAGAAAGCACCAGGTTCACGTAGGAACCAAGGTAGAACAAAGCAAATTTCATGCCTGAATACTCGGTTTGGTATCCAGCGACTAATTCTTCCTCTGCTTCTGGCAAATCAAATGGAATCCGTTCACATTCTGCTAAGGCAGCAATCCAAAAGATCACAAAGCCAATCGGCTGTCGCCAGATATTCCATCCTAAAATGCCATAGCCTGACTGCTGGTTCACAATATCAACCGTGCTCAGCGAGTTAGACATTAACACGATCGCCATCACCGCCAAAGCCAGCGGAATTTCATAGCTAATCGATTGAGCCGCCGCCCGCAAGCCACCCAACAAAGAGTATTTATTGTTAGAGGCGTAGCCCGACATCAGCAATCCAATTGGCACCACACTAGAGAGTGCAATCCAGACGAATACGCCCATGCCGACGTTTGTAACAATCAGATTTTGCCCAAACGGAACGATCAGATAAGACAAAAATACTGGAATAACAACAATGACCGGACCTAGCGTAAACAGCAGCGGATCTGCTTTGGCAGGCACCGTATCCTCCTTGAATATCAGCTTCAGCCCATCTGCCACGGGAGCGAGAACCCCCAATGGACCGATGAACTCTGGACCGACTCGCTGTTGGACTGCTGCGGAAATTTTTCGCTCTAACCAAACCGACACTAGAACGCCGACTGTTGCACCAATGATCATCAGCAACATTGGCAATGGCATCCAAACGGTTTTGGCTGCGCCAGCGGGCAGTCCCAAGTCCATCAAGGACTGAATGAATGTCTGCTGTAAATCAATTCCTTGATTCATTTCTTCACCAGGACTCTTGCGCCTTTAGTATACACTCTCGTAAAAGCCTACAGGATTGGAATCGGAACGAAAAAGGATAGGAATGATTCGATGATTCGATCCGGGGTGGGTTTTGGGCGATCGCGGATAAAATCGGTTCAGCGATCTATCTTATCTTTTGCCTCATTCGATCAATTGAGCGCTTAAGTTAACGCCCGACCCGGCACAAAATAGGGAAACCCCCAAGGCGATGCACCTGGGGGTTGGAGTTCCTGAAAATCGTCACTTCGTTTAGTGTTACAAGGGATGGATAAAGGAGCAAGAGGGCTGTGACCCATCATCGACTTTCTCCTGCTACTAAACCAACGGGCGATCGCGCCTTCTACCGCTCACTAATAGAAACATAGGGAGCAGCATGAGTGCCCGTATAAATTTGAGTCGGACGAAAAATTCTGTTTTCGTTAAGCTGCTCTTTCCAATGAGCCAGCCAGCCAGCAATTCGCGAAACTGCAAATACCGGAGTAAATAGATCGGTGGGAATGCCTAATTTGCGGTAAACCAAACCCGAATAATAATCTACATTGGCATGAATGCCTTTGTGCCCCATTTTTTCATTCACCACTCGCTCAAGCTCCACCGCTACGTCATAAAATTGATCTACGCCGTATTTCTCAAAAAGCTGTTCTGCCAAATCTTGCAGAATAGTGGCACGAGGGTCTTTAACTTTATAGACTCGGTGCCCAAAGCCCATGATTTTAGATTTTTTCTCGATGCAATGTTCGACATAAGCGCGAACATTTTCTACAGAACCAATTTCTTCAAGCATGGAGATCACTTCCTCGTTAGCTCCCCCATGAAGAGGACCTGCCAAAGTGCCCACAGCCGACGCGACAACTGCATAGGGATCAGTCAGCGTAGAAGCCGTGACCATTGCTGAAAAAGTAGACGCATTAATGGTGTGTTCTGCGTGAAGAATCAGGCAAACATCTAAAATTTGGGCGGCAAAAGGATCAGGTTCTTTCTCATTCAGCATATAGAGAAAGTTGGCAGAGTAGCCCAAATCATCGTGAGGCTGAACCGGGTCGTTGCCCTTTCGCATGAGTTGAAAGGCTGCCACCATAGTCGGAATTTTTGCCAACAGACGAATTACCGCCGCATTAATGTATGCCGGATCGTCTAAAGCGCGGCGGGAATAAAACAAGCCTAGCGCCGCAGCACACGCTTGCAGTGCATCCATGGGATGTCCGCCTTCGGGAAAGCATTTCATCATGTCTCGAATGCGATATTTCAATCGACGATGATGACGAATTTCATGCTCAAAATCTTCAAGTTCTGCTTGCGTCGGCAGTTTTCCCCAGATTAATAGATGAGCGGTTTCTACAAAGTTACTTTTCTGGGCTAACTCTTCAATCGGAATCCCTCGGTATTCCAGGATTCCTCGCTGTCCATCCACAAAACTAATACTCGATTGTGTTGCAGGGATGCCTTCTAAACCTGCCCGGTATTCGCACGCTGTCATGGTTTTAGAATTGTTCTTGAAGAATGTCAATTTAAGGTATCCGATCGCAAACAAGAAATCTGTATCTTTGAAATCCAGTTGTGGTTGTTGCGGGTTCAGATATTTTCTGTAGGACTGAGTGTCTCGTCAGAAATTTATCATAAACGGCTGGTTCAATAAATGTTGCTTTTGCACACCATTATTTGTAAATAGTTTGTCTCACGACATGAAAAATAGTTAGTATCTAGCTAGAAACCCTACGGGTCGGGTAGGTTTCAGTCGTCAATATTGTTAAGTCAGCGATCGCCCTATCGAGTCTGGAATGTGCCAAGGGCGCGATCGTTTACTTTTTTACTTAATTCAGCCAGGAGTTTTATGATCCAAAAAAGCGTTCGTCGGCGATCGCAGTCTAATTCACAGTTCAAGCAACCCGTACAACCCGCTTCCAGCCCCCTGCCAGATGCCTCACCACGAAAACGGCGCAATCCTGAATGGGATAGGCGATGGAGTCCAGACTTTACCCGCAGCCTTTTAGCCAGCTTAATAGAGCAAGATGCACCGTTGAGGCGCAACAACACGCTTGTGTTAATGTATGACCCATTTCAGGCGGAAATGGCAGCGAATAGCCAAGGCGTTGCATCGTGGCTGCGAGATTGTATCCGCAAACATGGTATTCCCAGTTTGATTCGGTTTGATTACCGCCAAAAAGCTCAAATCTTTCGCCGCGACCAGTTTCAATATTGCTTAGAGCCATTGCTCAATAAAACTGCGGGCTAGCCCAATCTCTCACAGTTTTGAGCCAAGTGCTACTTACCAATGCAAAATCGACTAAAGACTTGATCGAGAACCGATTCTGTGACCTCTTCACCCAAGACCTGCCCTAGCGTATAAATTGCGCTGCGGAGATCAATAGTCCAAAAGTCTAAGGGAAGCTGATTGGCGATCGTTTTTTGCACATATTGCAAGGACTGTTTTGCCTGAATCAAAGTGGCAGCTTGGCGTTGGTTAATCGCTAGATCAAGGTTGGCAGCTTGCAAAGTGCCGGTTTGGATGGTTGCAAGAATGGCTGTTTCGAGAGCTTCAATTCCCTGATTTAAGGCGGCGGCAGTGGAAACCGTAAGGAGTTTTGAATTTTGTAAGTCCTGCGGACTGGCTTTGCCAACGTGTAGCGTTAACCGAGGAAATATTTTGAGTTTTGAATGTTCCTCGGACTTTATTAGATCAATTTTGTTGATCACCAGGATTAATGGACGACCGCAGACTTGGGTATAAATTTCTTGGTCGGCATCGGTCCAGCCGTCTTGGGCATCGATCGTGAGTAGAACTAAATCGGCAGATTGGGCAGCGATGCGCGATCGCTCTACGCCAATTTTTTCTACCTTATCGCGGGTGTCGCGGATGCCTGCGGTATCTAACACTTGAATGGGAATGCCGCCGACTACAAGATTGGATTCCACCACATCGCGAGTGGTGCCAGGAAGATCAGTGACAATGGCGCGATCGCTGCGGCTCCAAGCATTCAGCAAACTAGATTTGCCCACGTTGGGGCGACCGACGATCGCCACCTTTAGCCCACTGCGAATCAGTTCGCCGCGATCGGCAGTTGCCAAGATTTGATCCACGTCATCTAGCACCTGCTGAAGTCGCGCTTGGATTTCCACTTCATTCAGCGGCGGCAAATCTTCTTCAAAATCGACCCGCGCTTCAATTTCCGCCAGAATATCAATGCAGGTGGTGCGAAGTTGACGGATTGGGTCGGCAAGTTTTCCTTGCAGTCCCGCTAGGGCAAACTGAGCAGCTTGGGGCGATCGCGCACCTACGAGATCGGCAATGCTTTCTGCCTGGGTTAAATCCAGCCTGCCGTTTAAAAAAGCTTTTAAGGTAAACTCTCCAGGCTGTGCCAACCTCGCACCCTGGGCGATCGCCAACTGCAACACTTGCTGCACGGCAATAATGCCGCCATGACAGTGAAACTCAACCACATCTTCGCGAGTGTAAGAGCGGGGAGCCAGCATAATCATCAACAGCGCTTCATCCACCACTTGCTGCGTTTCAGGATGGCGAATATAGCCGTAGAGAATGCGATGACTTGACCACACTTGCTGACCGGGAGCATGGAATAAAACCTGGGCGATCGCCATTGCCCGATCACCCGATAGCCGCACAATACCCACGCTACCTTGCTCTGGCACAATGGCAGTCGCGATCGCGGCGATCGTGTCTCCCGGCAGCGTTATGCTTTCAACCTTAAACGAAACCACCTATTCATACCCTCAGGCTCTAGAAAAATTGCTGGATTAAATTTTGCCCGATCGTCCTGTTGTTCTCTAAACGAAACAGTGAACGAGAATGAGTCCATTACTACGGAAGAATTCCCTGAAAACTCCAATCTGGGTGGGTCAAACTGGTCAGAATATGGTCTTCCCATTGCCCGTTGATTAGCAAATAGTCTCTAGCATAGCCTTCTACTGTAAAGCCTAACCGCTTCAGCACATTGGCGCTTCGTTGATTACGGGGCATATAGTTAGCCGTGATCCGGTGAAAATTCATCTCAACAAAAATAAACTGAATCGCCGACTCTAAGGCTTCAGTCATGTAGCCACGACCTTGTTCGGTTTCTGCTAAGCTATAGCCTAAAATACAGGACTGGCAAACGCCGCGCAGAATCTGATGAAAATTGATCTTGCCAATTACAACCGTCGGCTCCGTTTTTTTGAATAGGCAAAATTTGATCGCCTGATCATAGTTAAATTCAATTAGGGCTTTTTCTACTTGATCTCGCCAAAAGCTAAAGGTGTAAAAATCATCGGGGCGTGTTGGTTCGTAAGCGGTGAGAAAATCTCTATTTTCTAAGTAAAAATTGAGAATGGCAGAAATGTCTTCGCGACCTGCCAATCGCAAAATTAGGCGCTCAGTTTCAAGAGTGGGTGGTTTAAGATAGCCGATCGCCTGCCATTCTGAAAGCATATTCACCCCCACTAAGCTCGGATGCGATTGCACAGATCGTAAAAACTCCTCCAATCATCTTTCTCCGTAATTTTTTCCCACACGGCTTCAATGTTTGGGCGAAGGGGCACAGCCGCAGGATTATTTTTCTGAAGTTGAGCTTTAATGGATGCCATCTCCGCTGCTGGCACACTTAATAGCCAATCGAAATATTGTACTTTCCATTGGCTGAACAAGGTGTGGAATGCGTCACCGTCTAAGGATGTCGATGCCAAGATGGCGGCGGCATCTTCTCGCCAAGCGGAGGAAAAGTCTTGAGTGATCTCTGCAAAAAAGCCAGAGTAGCTCATTTGAGAATCTTTCAAGAGTTGCAGCGTTGTTTTTAATAATTCCGCCGCTCTGGGAGTAACATCGCCTGGTAAACCGAGTCTATTCAGCATCCGCTGTTGATAGGTTTGCTGATAATGAGTCCCAAATTTAGAAAGACCCGCATCTAACTCTGTTTTGGAAATGACGCGCCCTAAGGGAGCCTGGAGCATTTCCAAATTCCAGCGGCAGATTTCGGGCTGATTGGCGTAGCTATAGCGACCATAGTAGTCAAAGTAGGCGGCAGTGAAGGCGGGATCAAAGGTGGGAATAAAAGCGAAGGGTCCATAGTCGAAACTTTCGCCTGTGATCGACATATTGTCGGTGTTAAGCACAGCATGGCAAAACCCCGCCGCCATCCACTGGGCGGCAAGTTCGGCGACGCGCAGCACCAATTCGGCATAAAACAAGGAATAGCGATCTGGGTTGTTTGCCAAGTGTGGATAGTATTGCTCGATCGCATGATCGAGCAAAATGGCAATCAGGTCTTTGCGATTGTAGTGATGCAATCGCTCGAAGGTGCCAAACCGAATGTGCGATCGCTGCATTCGGATCATGACCGACGATCTCGTGGGCGATGGCTCATCGCCTCGCCACAATTGATCTCCGGTTTCAATTAGGCTCAAACAGCGCGACGTTCTCACGCCCATGCGGTGGAGTGATTCAGCCGCAAGCACTTCTCGGATGCCGCCTTTTAGAGTAAGCCGACCATCGCCACCGCGAGAGTATGGCGTGGTGCCCGATCCCTTAGTACCAAAGTCGTAAAGTTCGCGATCGGCAGTTCGCACCTGCCCATACAGAAACCCTCTGCCGTCCCCTAATCCAGGGTTATAACTGCCAAACTGGTAGCCGTGATAGCGCAGCGCCAGTAAAGGACGGGGTGGAGTTTGAAATTTGCCAAACGCATTAATAAAGTCTTCGTCGCTGACGGCTTGCGGCTCAAGCCCTAAAATTCGCAGCAGGTCGTCGTTGCGACACCGGAGGATATGCGCGGGAAACTCGGCAGCGGCAACAATATCGTAATAGTCATCGCCTAAGCGCTCTAGGGCGGGGTCGTAGTTAAGCGTGAGCAGCGGATTTGAAGTAGATGGGCTTGAGAACTCAGCGTCAGGCATGGATCAATTGCGTTCAAGAGTGCTTTCATCCTACCAATCGGATTAGGTTTGCGATCGCCCTTGCAGATAGTCAGCAACCAGGGTTCTCAGTGCCAGTAGCCCCGCCGTCAACAGATTTAACTGCTCTTGATTCAGGTCAGCAAGTCTCTGAATGCTGTCATCTTTCTGATCATGGCGATCGCTATTTTGTTGCATGGTTTCCCGGAACTGCGCCATTTCTTGCCGAAACTCTGCCATTTCTTGCCTGTGCTGTTCACTGGATTGCCTTAGAGCAGCTCGAAACTCTGCCATCTCTTGATCATGGCGAGAGATAGCGCTTTGGTGGGCAGTCGCGATTGCAGTTAGCTCTTCAACAGTCATTTTAAAAAGTACAGCAGTTTTCGCCCCCCTAGCCCCCCAATCCTGGGGGGAAATAGAGCCAAAGTCCCCCAGAATTGGGGGATTTAGGGGGCTTATAGAGTTTGCAAGCGTGGCACATTCATCTGAAAATAGCTGTAAGTAGGCGTAATCGATATTTTAGTGCATTAACACTATCAGACTTGTTTCGTTTCGCGATCTCACCCCTCTGTTAAATTAAACTTCAGCCCAGCCAAAAAGCTGTGTGAGCGATCGCAGCGTTGCCTATGATAGTTTCACTGAATGTTTTTTCATAACGAGACTTCTAATACGCCATAAAGAGCGTTAAAATAGTACAAAAATATTATAGTGGAACTTGTCACAGTAAAACCTATGGTTCAATATACGTTGGCGCAAAGTCCAGAAACCGTTTTCACGGTCGCTGGCAAAGATTCTGTCAAAGCTCGCGAAAAAGCAATGGATCAATTGATCGAACTGATGGATGCGGGAACCTTGCCCACTGAACTGACTGAGGGGTTTAGTCCTCAGCAATTTATTGAAGTGAAAGAAAAAACGCTCCCGACAGCAACCGATGAAGACGCGGTGACTCATGCCGTGCAAGTTTTAAGCAATCTGGCAACCCTCAAGCTGAAACTGCAAGACTCTCGTGCGGAGGCATTGCAAATTCGCGCTCAACTCGATGTCCTGTTTAGCGATGAGCCGGTCAGCGAGGAAGAAATCGCCACGCTGAAAGAAGGGTTTAAGGTGTTGAAGACCTATGCTCAGTCAAATTTGCGCTACAAGGAAGCTCGGACTCAGGCAGAGCAAGCCCGGATTGTTTTGGATCAGGCGTTGAATTCGACTGAGCCTGAGAGCAAATCTGCCGCTAAAGCAAGTGCGAAGAATGCAAATTAAAGGAGTGTATGGAGTGCGAGGTACGGCAGAGTGAAGGGTACGGAGTGCGGAGTGGAAAGTACGATGTCCATAATTGACTGCATTTCTCGAACTTCCTCTGTACTCCGTACTTCCTCCGAACTCCGTACTTCCTCCGAACCCCGTACTTTTTAGAGTGGCGGAAATCCAAGCTGATCGGTAATTTCCTGGCGGATGCGGTAGGTAATAGTGCTGGTGTCGAGTTGCTTCAGAATATCTTGGATGACAATATTGGCTCCTTGCGGTCCCCAACTGCACCCTTGCTCTAGGTAAACCTGGACGGCGCGACCGACGGAATAGGCACCGACTCCAGCGAGACTGGCTTGGGCGATCGCGGCTCCCGCATAAACCGCCAGACTACTGGAACTATCCACTCCTGACGTGGCAGCAGCAGCGCTTTTGCCGATTCCTAGGACTAATCCGCTGCCAATTTCGGTGAGAATTAGACTGCCAGAACTGAGGATAACGGTCTTCCACAGTTTGACTGCTTCGTGACGAGTCACGGGCAAGCCATAAAGCTCGGATAGGGCGCGAATCATGGCGAGGTCGGAAACAGCACCGCCCACCAAATCTAGAACGGCGATCGGGTTGAGGGCAACGGCGATCGCCTTATAGCGCACAAATTTCCAAATCAAAGCTTCGGCTGCGGTGTTGTGCAGTTCCACCAAGTTGCTTGCCAACCGAGATTCGGCTTGCTGCACCTGCACTAACGCATTCAGCGCCATCAGCGATCGCCCTTCTGTGTCCAAGATTGCCAAAATCTTCTGCTTCAACGCGGCAATCTGCACGGGCGGCGATTCCCATTCATAGGTCATGCGACCATCCGGCTGCTCTACCCGCACTTGCAACGGCGCAGGTTCCGCTGCAACTAACACAATTTCATTGGCGGACAGGAGCCGCTGCAAGGGTTCGCTTTTTCCACTCTTTGCCGCACTTTTGGCGGCAAACTGCTGCAAACTCTGATAGATTGCCTGCCGACTTTGATCGGGATACAAATCAACTTTGTTGAATACCAGCAAAATCGGCTTTTGAGCTTGGCGCAAGTCGCACAGTGCCTCATATTCGGTGCGGGTAATGTCACCCGAAACCACGAACAAAATTAAGTCAGCTTGACGGGCGATCGCTTGAGCCATGTCTGCTCGTGTTTGCCCATCGATTTCGTCCAGCCCTGGTGTGTCGATTAGTTCGATCTGGAGGTTGGTGGAGGGTTGGAGGGGTGAAGAGAGGCAGGCTAGGTCTTTGGGGGTGGGAACCCAGACGATCGCCTGAGGGGCTTGAGTGACTCCGTTGAGTGGTCCCGTTGGCAATACTTTTTTGCCTAAAAGGGCATTGAGTACCGCAGATTTTCCACGGCTAACTAACCCAAATACGGCAACACGGGCAATGCGATTTTCTAGCTTGTGGAGGGCGATCGCCAGTTGATCCATGTCTTGCTTCATTTGCGCTTGCGTGGCAGCTTCCACCGGACGGGTTTTGGTAGCGCGAAAGTAGGCGGTATACCGATTCAGCGCTTGGCGTAAGCTCACACGGGCACGCTGTAAATATACGCCTTGAGGATCGGCAGGCGAGGCAACGGAATTAGCGATCGGCGGGAATTGAGTCAAGGTCGGCAAGGGAAACAGGAACGCTAGATCCATTGTGATCTAGAAATTGGGCTTCTGGCTGAGGTAATGTCATTCGAGCGAGGGGAATTGGCTGTAATAAAACCGGAGTTGTCATGGGAGCCATGCTGGGAGGCGCAACAGGAGTCGAAACTTTGGGTGAAGCAGGCTTGGGCACAAGCAGATCGCTAACCTGAGTAACCAGCGTTTGCAAAAATTTAGGTTGCTGATTTTGCTGAAAAACACCCTGTAATATTTGGCTAAACCGCTCGATCGCCAGGGGTTTAGCCTCAGTCATTGTCAGGTTAGGGTCTTGAGTGTCAAAATATTCAACCAGCGCCAACCCGACCATGCGAGTCAGATAGGCAGCACTGACTGCTTGAATGCAGCCGCCAGCAATGTAAGTCACCGCATTGGTTTTCAGCAGGCTAGACACGGTGCGAGTCGAAAGTTCCACTAAGCCCAACTTGAGGATCAGCCCAGCCAATGCAGTCACGCTTTTCTGTGCTTGATCTAAAGAAAATTTTTGTTGATAGAGTTTGCCCAAATCTAAAATCATTTGAGCGTTGATTGCTGCCGAGGCTAACACATCCAAGGTGGGAACCGGACTCGCAAATGCTGTTGCCGCCGCAATCCACTGAAACTGTTCAATGATGGGCAGAGCGCGAGTTTTGCGAACGCTATTCAACGTATTCACAGCGTGGGCTTTGAGGGCGATCGCCTCGCTTAGCGAACTGCTCATCACCAATTGACGGCTTTCTGCCTGCACAATGCTCGTCAATCGCTGCGTCAACTGATCCAGATCAGGCACCTGATCTTCTAGCCATTCCCTCACCGTGCCATCGGGCTGATGTTGCCGCACCTTGAGGGGTTTCGGATTGGTGGCGATCGCCACCACATCCGGCAGGGCGATACTCCGCGCCCAGTCTTGCATCCGCGCCAAAATCATTTGGCGATCTTGCGGCAGATACAAATCCTGCTTGTTGAAGGTCAGCACGGTGCGTTTGCGAACTGCCAACTGTTTCAGCAATTGAAATTCCGACTCGGTGAGATCACCCGTAACCAAAAATAGGATTAAATCTGCGGTCATCGCCTGCGTTCGCGCCACCGCTTCAGTGCTCACTTCCGCACTGCTCGCCGCAAAACTGGGTGCTTCATACAGCGTCACGAGGCGATGTTGAGTCGCCCAATTATCCTGCAATTGCTGAATCAACGCCGTTTTGCCGCTGCCTTTGCCGCCCATCACCATCAGGCGTAGAGCGTCTCGATTCATTTCGGTCGAAATTTGATTGGCTTGAGCCTGCAAAAAAGCAAGTTGGGGCGTAACGGTTTGCAAGGCAGGTTCGGCATCGACAAGCTCTACTTGCAATCGGGTGATCACTTGACTGGCTTCACTCAACGCCTGTTTTACGGCAGTGGAATCGACTGTGCGGAGAGAGATTGGCTCGATCGCCACAGGCTGAGATCGCCGCTGCACCCACCAGACCCCGCCACTAATCGCCAGTGCGGCGACAGCATAAACGCCACTCTCTCCCATACTTTGATGGAGAAATTCAACCATCCACAGGGCGATCGCGAGGGTAATGCCACCAATGACAAGCGGACGTTGCAGTTTTTCAGCCATAGCAGGGTTGCAGAACATCAGTCGAAGCCTCTCTATTCTATCGAGGTGAAGGGTGCTTCAGCGCAACTGGGTTTGCATTAGCTGGGTTTGCATTAGCTGGGTTTGCATTAGCTGGGTTTGCATTAGCTGGGTTTGCATTAGCTGGGTTTGCATTA
>JBGSWI010000110.1:0-69753 GCA_041752515.1 Leptolyngbyaceae cyanobacterium
GCAGAAATGCGAATAGGGTAGGGCATACCCGAATTAACGCTTGGGGAGAATCCCACCTCTGGTCTAGAGACTGCAAGGAATCTAGTTTAAGTGGTTTCGCTGAACCAAGAATCCCACTGGCTTAAGCCGTGGGAGTGTCAATCCATTAAACCCACGTTTTTCCAGTGCAGCCTCGCCCAGCAAAAAATAGACAAAAGTATGAAATACGGGGTTTAAACGCAAAAAAGGACATATCTGCTGATATGCCCAAGCACTGTCTAAGAGTTTTACAATCGTCAGTCGCAGAACTTTTTATAGACAAACACCAATGTTGGTGATTTTGCTACCACTGAGATCACTAATATTGGTAGCTCTGTTACCATTGCCTGCCCAAACCCAGCCTGCACGAGGACCAGTTACTTGGAGCCAGACTAACCCATCGCTAGACTTGCGCACCGTCAGAGCGGTATCGAATTTTTCACCCGGTGCATAGCCAACTCCGGCAATTTTGCTATTTCTAGATGCTTGAGAGCGGAGTAAAACCCCGTTCGTTCTGATTAGGGCAGGGGTTGGCAAAATTCGCCGACAAACGGTAGTTGCTTGAGCGAGTTCAATCGGTGCCGCTTGGGCAGATAGATTGGGTGTGGGCGCTGCGATCGCAGCATTGGCTAAACCAAAACCTTCTGCCCCCAATCCGATCGCCAACGCTGAAATCAAGACCCAACCTGCTTTCTGAATAGTCATGCAATATACCTCACACCAAGAAAAGTATTCGCATCTAGCCTATCAGTTGAATTTTGGGATGTCACTAATTAGGTTTAGGAGTGCCCACTTCTAAAACAGCGGGTGTCGCAGATTGGGGCGCTTGCTGACGCAGACGGTCTGCCTGTTGCTTACGAAAATTAGCAGTTTCTTGATCTAAACTTTCCCGCTTGCCAGAGGTAAATTCTTCGGCGCTAACCGAGGGACCTTGCAGCGCACGAAGCATCATATTTGTAAAGCTACTGGCGGCATCCCCAGATTGCCCAGAAAAAAAGTTTGCATCGTCTTTTACCCGCGAGTCTTGCAGGGGGGCAGCAATTTGCGCCTGAACCGAAGCAGCCGTGAAGCAAGGAATCGCTGCGGCGATTAGCCCACCTAGAAGACAGTAAACAGAATAGCGAGTGGATTGCAGTTTTGATTGATTCATTTCAAGTCGTCTCCTCCAATGGTGGCTAGCGCTTACGATTGTGTCATTGGCTCCCCCTACTTTAGCGTGTTCCTCCCAAGACGGCGCTCTTAATAATCTTAAAGATTTTAAACTGAAGGACTTTCTGATAACGCGATCGCAGAAGCAATGATGCGATCGCATTCTTCCACAGAATCTCGCCGTTCCATTGCCCCTACCAAGGCTTCATAAATAGCCCAGTGAGTTTCCAGTAATGTTTTGGCACGCAATGCAGAAAGACGCTCTTTTTGTTGAACGTCGGCGGTTGAAAAGCGAATTTGAGCGAGGAGGGCGCGCAGTTTTCCGCGATCGTCGTCGCCTCCTTCCGCATTGCCATAAACCATTGCTTCCGCGACTCCTCCCGCCATCCAAATTGTGCAGAGGCGATCGAGCATTTGCCCCGATAACTTGCCTTGCTGCAACTCTGCATCCAAAACTTGGGTATCAAATTGAACGCCGCCCTGCCCTGGATGCCCCTTTTGCAGAGCTTCCCAAGCGCTGAGGGTATAGTCTGTAACGGGAACGCCCAACCGACGAGCCACCAAAAAGTGCCCTGCTTCATGGCGAATAATTCGTGCCCGATGCTCTGCGGAAAACCCAGCCAGCCAATCTAGCATCAGGGTGGAGCCGCGTCCCTGCCAGGTCAAAGTATCCAATGCTGCTAAGCCCAAAGCGCTGGCAGTTGCGATCGCGGGCACCACCGGAGACAATTGCACCAAGGGTCCTAGCAACGCAGACAGGGTGACTAAAAAAATAGAAATGGCAACCAAATTGAGAGACAACTGACCCATTCAGCAAGGTTGGTAATGTGCGATTGATTCAGCCTAACAACAAACGCAGCGATAGCAAATGATTGAGGCTAAATCTGTTTGGAGTCTTGAAATTTGTAGGCTTGAAATTAGACGGATGACTTCAACTTTATTGGCGTGTTTATTGGCGCGAGTGAACAATCTGCGATCGCGAGAATACGGTCAATGCCCGATGAGCTTCTATGATCCATACCGGATCGCTATTTTTTGCCCCGTGCTTTATAAAAAGTCTCTAGACTAGCGCGATCGCCCACAAAGCGCCAATGCCAGGGTTCATAAGTCACGCCCTGCTTATTATTTTTAGGAAACGATATCTCAAAGCTGTGGAATGGTGCATTGGTCTTTAACCATTTGAAGGCAGGCGTATTTTCAAAATCTGGGCTGAGATTTAGTGCAGGCACATTGGCATCGCCAATATCCAATGCATAGCCTGTGTGATGCTCACTATAGCCGGGAGGGGCGCTCACCTTTGCCCGTTCGGCAGCGACTTGTCCTCGTTCTGCTTTTTTACCAAAAAAGAGATAGTCTTGATCGGTGAGTGTGCGAAAACCAGAGAGGGGAACCAAACTCACGCCTTCTTGCTGAGCGGCGAATTGCATTTCTTGATAGGCTTTGGCGGCGGCTTTTCGGAGTTTGATCGAGCCATCACCAGTAATTGGCGATAGCTCGGTGGCGGGGGCTTCGGCATATTGGAAATGTCCTAGCATCATATCTGCATTCACAAGATCTGCATTCACAGAAGCCGCAGTTGGTGATGTCGTTGGACTGGCACCGGGTAGAGATTGAGCCGGATTGACCGCACTTTGTGAAATCCCTCCGGCAATCGCGGGACGGTCAGATTGGGCTTGTGGGGCGCTCTGAAGTTGGATCGCCGCTAAGACTCCGCCTAGTAAGGCGATCGCCCCCAGCGTGGTCAAACCCGCGATTAACATTGACCGATCAACCGTAGGCGGGGCAACAATAGGAGTGTCGCGGAGCGCAACCGGAATGTCGTCTGGCAGATGTTTCGTAATTTCAGAGGAGTTATCTGGTGCGCTGACCTTATCCAAGCGTTTGACTCCTGCTCTGCTGAGCACCTGTTTAACAGGCAACATCTTAACATTAGGAACTGTAGACTGAAATCGAATTGTTTGATAGGCGCTCAGTCCACTCATGCCATTTGACAAACTGCTGGCAATTTACATTCCGCTCTTAAGCTGGACGGGATTAGGCTGGATTTTAGGACGATTATTACCCGCCAATGCTCCGATCGCCCTGGGCAAATTTCTTTTTTGGATTGGCGTGCCCATCGGCATTGTGGCGTTTCTGCGCCATGCGCTAATCTCTACAGCGCTATGGATTGCTCCGATCTCTGCTTGGGCGGCAATTGTGTTGGGTGGCATTCTTGCCTGGGGCTGGATGAAGTGGGGGCATCCGTGGATTCAGAATCAGTTCGGAAAAGACTTTGACGGCGATCGCGCCTCTTGGAATCGCCCCACCCAAGCCAGTTTCTTACTCACCTCAATGGTCGGCAATACGGGCTACATTGGGTTTCCTGTTTCCTTGGCGCTGGTCGGTTCAAATTATTTTGCTTGGGCAATATTTTACGATATGCTTGGCTCTACTTTAGGAGCCTATGGCTTAGGTGTGGCGGTGGTTTCGCGCTGGGGAAATGATCAAACAAATGAACCTCACTGGCGGCGATCGCTCCGCATACTTTTCTGCACTTTATTAACTAATCCAGCACTGTGGGGCTTTTGCGTGGGGCTAGCGGTGAGAAATGTCGCCATTCCACCCGTGGCAGAGGCAAGTTTGCGTGGTTTTGCTTGGAGCGTTGTGTCGCTGTCTTTGGTGCTAGTGGGAATGCGCCTCAGTCAGTTGACCTCGTTCAACAGCATTCAACCGGCTGTTTTTAGCCTCAGCATTAAAATGCTGCTGGTGCCGTTGGTGATCGGCAGCGGTTTGTGGTGTTTAGGTGTCCGTGGACTGGTGCATCGGGCAATTTTACTGCAAATGGCAATGCCGCCTGCATTTGCCACACTGGTAATTTCAGAAGCTTATGATTTAGATCCTGAACTGGCAGTAACCGCGATCGCGATCGGCAGCCTCACCCTATTGCTGACTTTGCCCTTTTGGCTAGGCTTATTTGGCGGCTACAGTTAGCTGCGATTCTTCTAGAAACGTCTGTGGCGATCTTCGTTAACGCTGCAACAGTCGCATGGTGACTAGAGAGTATCTACATCCGCAGATTGATGAGTAGAATCCCCTAAATTGTCTGGTTGCTGTAAACATTCTTGCTCAGGCAAAATAACTTTTTCCATGAGATATTCGATCGTTTGCTGCTTCACCCAACCCCGCGCCGCCAAAATTTCTCCCAAGCGCAACCCGTTAACCTTCTGGTCATCTAGCGCCATATTGACTTGAGCGGGCGTGAGTAATCCCGCATCCACCAAATAACCTCCAATTCGTTTAATGCGAACTGATGAGGGCTTTGGCGAGGCTTGGGGTTCACTATTCGTATCCATAATTGATGAGACATCTCCGAAGTGCGGGAACCGGCGATAAATTGAATATCGATAAAATACCCACCGTCCGCAAAAATATTACTTTAATCCAAAAATCACCTCAGCCCCACATCAAAACTTCATCAGCAACTTAATACTCTCTCAGGCTGAGCTTTGCAAAAGTAATGGCTCATTTTATTGGCTCATCTTTTGATTTGGCAGCATGGCTAGCCACAAGTTCAGCGGTTGTCATTTGCTCGTAGAGTTCAAAGGGCTGATGAATCCAAGGATCGTCTTGCAAATAGTCTGCGTAATAGTTAGGGGTAATAACGGAACACTGTTTGCACCAAAGTACGGCAGTACGGACTTCCTCGATATAAAATCCATATTTGCGATCGAGCCAATCGAGGGTTTTCTTTAGCGTTACTCCAGAATCGACCAAATCATCCACTAGCAAGATGTGGCTACCCAAATTTGCAGTGGTTTTGGTGAGGTCATGAGAAAAAGTTAGCGACCCACGGGATTGGTTGTTGCTACCGCCATAGGACGCAGTAGATAAAATAGCGAGGGGCACATCATACAAGCGAGATAAGATATCCCCCACTCTCAAACCGCCCTTTGCCAAGCAGATAATTTGATTAAACTGCCAGTTGGATTGATGCACCTTCACGGCAAGCCGTTCAATGGTGAGATGGTAATCTTCCCAAGAGACGTAAAGATCTGGCATGGTCAAGCTCTTTGCATTGCTGAAGTCGAAGAGAATAATACAACTGTTGGCGAAATTTTACACATCTTAATTATGAACAATTCTGATTCTGAAAGCTCTAATTCTGAAAGCTCTGATTCTCATCCATTAAGCTTTTGGACCAAGATGGCTTATGGCGCGGGAGATTTAGGTCCTGCCATTACTGCCAATATCGTGGTGGTGTTTCTACTGGTCTTTTTTACCAATGTGGCGGGGTTAGATCCTGGGTTGGCGGGCAGCATTTTGCTGATTGGCAAGATTTGGGATGCGATCAATGACCCGATGATAGGAGCGTTGAGCGATCGCACCGAAAGCAAATGGGGGCGGCGCTTACCCTGGATACTCTGGGGAGCTATCCCCTTTGGCATCTTTTTCTTTTTACAATGGGTTGTTCCCACCTTCAGCGACAATCCCAACACCAACCAGTGGGGTCTGTTTTGGTATTACGTCGTCATCAGCATCTTTGCTAATATTTTTTACACGATCGTGAACCTACCCTACACTGCCCTCACTCCCGAACTCACCCAAAACTACGATGAGCGCACTAGCCTCAATAGTTTTCGGTTTGCCTTTTCCATTAGTGGCAGCATTGTGTCTCTAATTATTGCGCTGGTTCTATTTGGAGTTTTCCCTAATGATCCCATTAAGCAATATTTGTTGATAGGGGGCGTGTGTGCCGTCCTTTCCGTACTGCCTTTATATTGGTGCGTATTTGGGATTCGTAAACGAGTGTTAGAAGGGGAGGCTCGTCGTCTGGCGAATCCGCTTCCCCCCCAAACGATGTCTTATTTAGAGCAGCTAAAAGTTGCCTTTCGTAATCGCCCTTTTCTTTATGTGGTAGGAATTTATCTTTGTTCCTGGTTGGCGGTTCAAAATACTGTTGCCATCATTCCCTACTTTGTTCAAAACTGGATGGGTTTAGCGGAACAAGACTTTACTAAAGTTGTGATCGCGGTGCAGGTGACTGGCTTGGTCATGCTGTTTGTTTGGACGGCGGTAAGTAAGCGAGTGGGAAAAAAAGCCGTTTATTTCATGGGAATGTCGCTGTGGGTCATTGCCCAGATTGGCTTGTTTCTCTTGCAGCCTGGACAGGTTGGCTGGTTGTATGTGTTGGCAGTGATGGCAGGATTTGGGGTGTCTACTGCCTATTTGGTGCCTTGGTCAATGATTCCTGATGTGATTGAGTTGGATGAACTGAATACTGGACAACGCCGCGAGGGACTTTTTTATGGATACATGGTGCTGTTGCAAAAAGTGGCGCTGGCGATCGGGGTGTTTTTAGTAGGGCAAGCTCTGCAAGTTTCGGGTTTCTTAAAAACTCCGGTGGGTCAACCTATTCCAATTCAACCAGACTCAGCACTGTGGGCAATTCGGCTGATGATTGGTCCTATTCCCGCCGTCATTTTGCTAATTGGTCTGGTTCTGGCTTATTTTTACCCGATTACCCGCGAAGTTCATGCCGAGATTTTGCTGAGGTTGCAAGAGCGCCAGCGGCAAGAAAGTGAGGGGTGAAGTTTGCTCGGTGGAGCCTAAAGACATCGGACGAGAAAATTGCCGCGTTATAATGGCGTGATAGTAAAGTTTTGTAACGAGATTAAAAGTGACTCAGCCAAATTTAGAAAAGATTGCAGCAGATTTAGAGAGTGAGAATGTGCGCGATCGCCGAATTGCGCTTGCAACTTTGCGAGATGTGCCAGCAATCGATGCGGTGCCGCTGATTAAAAAAGTGCTGAATGATGATAATTTGCAGGTGCGATCGATGGCAGTGTTTGCGTTGGGTCTTAAGCAAACCGATGAATGCTATCCATTGCTGCTAGATGTTTTAACCAATGAATCTGACTACAGCATTCGAGCTGATGCGGCGGGAGCGTTGGGCTACTTGGAAGATGTCCGGGCTTTTGAACCGTTGGTTCGCACGTTTTATGAAGATACGGAATGGCTAGTGCGCTTTAGTGCAGCGGTTTCTTTGGGGAATTTGAAAGATCCGCGAGCTTATGATGTGTTGATTCAAGCTTTGAATAGTGAAGAGGTGGTGCTTCAACAAGCCGCGATCGCGGCGTTGGGCGAAATTAAAGCGATCGATTCCGTAGATCATATTTTGCGTTTTGCTCAGTCGGAGGATTGGCTGGTTCGTCAGCGGCTCGCTGAAGCGTTGGGACATTTGCCTACTTCCAAAAGTGTTTCCGCAGTGAAATACCTCGCAAAAGACAGCCACTCTCAGGTTGCTGAAGCCGCCCGAATTTCCTTGGAACGGTTAGCCGCAGTTATGGATTAAAGTGGACTCTGCCTAGTATTAAATATTAATGCTATTGGGAATACGTGACGGGAGCAGATAAGGGTAGGAAACTTCTGTGGAGGCGATCCGTTGACGGTTGCGGCAAGCAATTTCTTGCTCAATTGCCACTAATTCTGTCCGAAACTGCTCTAGCACTTGGCGATCGCCAACATCTTTGAAATCGATCAAATCCGAACTGCCCAACCGCCCCCACCGAATGCCGCTGAGGGCAAAGCTCAATTCGATTTGTCCTAAATCTTGTTTCAGTGATGGCAACAGTTGATTAATGGATGTGCAGTGATTCGGATGACAGTAGGCTGCTAGAGGCGCATTCGGCGGATAGCCCACATAGTCAAACTGGCTAAAGTTCACGGCTGCGTGTTGAGGTCCACAGGTGAAGATCAGTTGGGTGCCAATCTCAATCAGATCATGAAGGCTAGAAATTCTGGTTGGGAACCCTGGAACCCGTGGATAATCGGGCAGTTCATGTAGATCAAGCCCTACTTGAGCGATCGCCTCGGTTGGCACCCAAGAGGGCGCTTGAGGAAAATCGCTGGCGGGGCGATCGCACAGAGCACTGCCTAATTCTGCTGCCCAGTTTTGGATATGAAGATCCTGCTGCACCGACTCGTCTGTTAAATAATACTGCTGTAAAAACTGAGTAACATAGCGATGAATCGCAGTCCACAGCAGCAGCGCATCATCTCGATAGGGAAATTCTGGCAGAAATTCAGACTCAATCCCTCGCTGATGAATATTGGTGGGTAGAGCATAGTCCCGGAATGATCGCTCTCGATAGGCACGGTTAATCAGCCCAATTGAGGCTGGGCGCGTAGGAGCCATTAAATTATCGATCGCGGCTCCCTCGCCCAATAGCACGGTATTGCCTCGATGATTAATTGCCAGCAAAAATTGAAAATGGGGTCGCAGCAGTCGATATAGCGGGTGGCTAGGAGGCAACTGGCGCGGAGTTGCGATCGCAAAGGCTTCCATTGCCAAGTGGGTATCGCACAGGTGACTAATCAACTCGTGATGCGTCACATCGGCTACTTGCACAAACAATTTTGCTTGCATCCAAGCATCAACGGGTGCATGGTGTGGCGTAACGACACGCCTATTTTCAAGCTGAATTAACAGCGGTTCTATCCCGGTTGGAGTACGCTGAAACAGGGTGATGGGGCTGCCCACGTATCGTCCTGGCTGCAAGTCGGCAACTGTCAAATTTTGCAACAGTGGGTAATCTGCGACAAACAAGTGGTTTGCGGTTGCTGCTTGCTTTAGATCAACGCGATCGCCCTCTGCTGAAAAACATTCCACATTTGCCCAGCTTTCTAGCAAGGGTTGATCGGCAGACTGGAGGCGACGCAGCACCATTGGGTTTTGTCCAGCGAGACGCTGACGAGCAAACTCACGATCGCTTAATCCGCCTTCCCGCTCATGGATGTGAACAACAACCGGGCGCGATCGCTGGTGCTGCTCCAACACTTCGTAAAATCGCGCTCTGGCTTGGAGTAGCTGAGTTTCTTTGGACGCTGCTTCTCGCGACGACAGCAATGCTTCTGTCATGTCCCGGCGATCGCGAACAAACCCCACTCCAACTTGCTCGTTGGGCGGCAAATCAAAATTAAACCAGCCCGATTGAAAAATTTCTAGGTTAACTAGCTGGGTGGTCACAAAGTTCCAGAGTTCATCCGCCTTGTGAGCCATCTGCTTTGACTGATTGCCCAGCAAGCTTAAAGGATGAGACAACTTGCCCTGATCAACAGCGTTTTGCCCTAGCTGGACGGCAACATATCGCAAAACACCATCTTCTCCAATATGAGAAAAAAGACGTGCCGGACCTTGCTGATCCAAGGCAGTTGGGTCATAGCGATAGTGTCCCTGCTGGGCGTTGGGGGGCATAGGAAAGGTCATGCATCAAGAACCTGAAGCCGCTTCGTTTTTAGGAGTTTCAGTTGCATCAGTGGAGCTAGTGCCACTACCACTGCTATTTGCTTGTAGCCGTTCTTCTCGCTTCTTTTTATCGGCTTTCAAAATGTCTGCCATTACAGCCTGAGCCTGAGCCATCTTCTCTAAATTGCTGCGGTAAAGCTCTAAATCTTTCTGAATCTTATCTTCGGGCACCCTCAAAGCGGTACAGATTTGTTTCAAAAGCTCATTCCGCTGAGTTTCGTCTTTCATTGCTGCCGCATCAACCGATTCTAACCATGTGAACAGTCCAATCGCAAACAATCGACTGTACTTAAACTTGGGGTTGTTGGCGATCGCTTTCACCTGTTCTTGCAGATCGTCACCCGATGAAACGGTGGCAGCGTTCTCTACCCAAGACACCAGATCTTTGGTTGACCCGACTGACTGAGCAAAATGGGTCAACCGCTCGGCATCGCTTTTATATCGTTGAGGATCGTCGGGTAGAGATTGGCAAAGACAATTAAAAATTGTGTCTTTATCTTGCTCCGGGCGATATCCCTGCATAAAACGATCTAATGAAGTGACTACCCCCAGTGCATAGATAGGGTCGTATCGATAGTCTACATTGACGGCAAGCAAATGCATCTCCACCATTAATTCTTCAACCACCCGACGATAAATCGAATTAATTGGGCGAGTATGGCAGGAATAAAAAGCTCGTTTGGTATCTGAAACGGTGCGGACAGTATTCACAGTAGAATTTTGGTGGTTGATCTCTTATCCATTCTCGCTTGTGATGAGACGTTTGCCAAGTTTTGCTCAAGAATCACCACCTCAACCAGCCGACCTCCTTTAACCTTTTCACTATGACTTTTTCTTCCAACCTTTTGACCCTAGCTTCCTATCTGGCAGGCGAGTTTGAGAACCGAGAGCAGTCGGCAAATGAACCGGTTTGGTATGTTCACTTAAGGTTATGGCAACGCCCAGTGGCGCTATTTGGTGAAGACAGCATCACACTATTTGCAGAACAAGCGAACATCATGGATCTGCAATCCCCTTACCGTCAGCGTTTGATGCGGCTACAACCTGTTTCAGAATCTGCTCATACACTCCAAGTCCAGTATTACGAATTCAAAGATCCAGCCTGTATGAAAGGTGCAGGAAGCAATTTAAACCTGCTTAAATCGATGACGCTCGAACAGATTAATTTACTACCGGGCTGCACCCTAAATGTGGACGTGTCAGCGGGCGATCGCTTCATTGCCACCCCCCCAACTGACGCTCGTTGTTGCTTTACCTATCAAGGAGAAATACGGCAGGTTGTTCTTGGTTTTGAAGCAACCGCGAGTCAATACTTAACCTACGATAAAGGAATTGACCCAAAAAGCGGTCAAGCATTATGGGGGGCAATGATGGGTTCTTACGACTACACTAAGACTCAAGATTACGCCCACGAACTCCCTATGCTAAGAAAATGACACCGTGCTAACTGGCAATTCCGCGAGGAACCCCTTCCAACGCTTCTGCCTCGGTATCAAAGATCTCAAACACCGAATCCATCATGGTTACTTCAAACACTAGCCGCGCTTCAGGATGAACATTGCAAATACGGAAGCTACCTCTCACCTTATCGGCATCTCGCATTCCAGCGACCAAAGAAGTTAAACCAGAACTATCGATAAAATTGACCTGACCCAGGTTAACAACAACATGGTGGCTCAGCTTAGAAATACATTCCTGTAGCTTGAGGCGAAACTGCCATGCAGTAGTAATATCCAAGCGCCCAGTGGGAACCAAGACGATCACGGTAGTGCCATCTTGAGTCGTATGGTTTTTTTGCTCCATGTGAATTGATTTTTGCTCCATAGGGATCAATTCCTTCTCCTAAACATAGTGAATAGATGAATCACAACTACGGATCAGCCTAGGCTTTGACACAAGCCCATTAAACAATAGCAAATTCTCTTAAGTTTAGATAAAAATTGTTGCCTTTTGGCTTAACCCATCCCCTAAGAATTTGGCAGGCTCCAGTTGACCCAATCTTGAGGCTTGAGGAAGGTGGTGTAAAGGTCGGCTTCTGGAGTGTTAGGTTCAGGTTCGTAGCCATATTCCCAACGAACTAGCGGCGGTAAAGACATTAGAATAGACTCAGTGCGCCCATTGGTCTGCAAGCCGAAGATCGTGCCTCGATCGTAGACTAGGTTGAACTCAACATACCGACCTCGGCGATAAAGCTGGAAGTTGCGTTGGCGATCGCCATAGTCAGTTGCTTGACGGCGCTCGGCGATCGGCACATAAGCGGGTAAGAAAGCTTGACCACAATCTTTAACAAAGGCAAAAATATCCTCCCAACTGCGTCCTGTCACATTACCCACCGTTTGGCTGTAATGAGCGGCGGGAGTATCACTATGAGAGCCGGGATAGGAAATAGGATAGAGTTTGCCCTGGGTATCTTGATAGTCAAAGAATAATCCACCGACCCCACGGGTTTCGTTGCGATGTTTCAAGTAGAAATATTCGTCGCACCAAAGCTTAAAAGCAGGATAGTAATGAGGATTGTGAGCATCGCACGTCTGCTTGAGAGTCTGGTGAAAATGCACCACGTCTTCTGCAAAAGGATAGTAAGGAGTGAGGTCAATGCCACCGCCAAACCACCACACGGGACCGGCTTCAAAATAGCGGTAGTTTAGGTGAACGGTGGGAATGTAAGGGTTACGGGGATGCAGCACCATTGAAGTGCCCGTTGCATAAAAGCCGTGCCCAGCCGCTTCAGGGCGCTGAACTAGGATAGAAGGTGGCAGGTCTTTCCCCCATACTTCTGAAAAGTTTACGCCGCCTTGCTCGATCATGTTGCCATCTTTCAAGACGCGCGATCGCCCGCCGCCGCCTTCTTCTCGAACCCAATTGTCTTCGTGAAACTTGCCAGTCCCATCTGTTTGCTCTAACCCGCTGCAAATTTCATCTTGCAGATTGCGTAATAAATGCCTTACACGCTCACGAGAGTCGCTAGGAGGAAGAGCATTATCGACGATGGCTGCTTCAGACGTAAAAAAAGCTGTCATACCCACCCAATTCCTGATACAAACTGATTTGTAGTGTGCTGTCTGTCAATTCAAACAATAAAGGTTTTGGCTGCCAACTGCACGCTCTAACACTATAAAACTCAAAGAGGAACTATTTTTTTCCTCAAAAGCTCAATTTTTCCTTAAAGCTCGACTGACTCAAACGACTCTGAATTAGATTGAAGTTTTAAGAATCAATTAGTAAAGTGCCACGCGGCTAAAATGTCGGATGGCTAAACCTCGGCGCTCAAGTTTCCTAAGCCTACCGCGAATTGGGGCTGCAACCCAGTGGATTGTTGGAATGAATAAAACTTTACAACTCAATGAGTTGGCATTGGATTGAGTCTTTGGTTGCGCGATCGCTTCCCGCCCGAAAGATTGCTAGAAACCCCACGTTTGGACGATCCCCTAAGCACACGGTTCTGAATAGAATGGAGGTTTCAAGATAGGCTTCGATAAAGAGGACTCAGCCATGCCTAGCAGTCTATTTAATTTCAATGCTTCTGAGAAAGGCATTTCGCAAACTGTGGTTAGAACCTATCAAGCGCTGAGTTCTGCCTCAGTTGAAGAGTTGTGGAATAAGATCACCGATCTTGAAGATGTATCTTGGCATCCAATTATTGCCAGTACTAATGTCCCTTATGGGTTGGTAGTCAAGCCCGGTTTAATTTATCAAGCATTCACTCGTCTAATTCCAATTCCAATTCAAATTTTTGTGGAGCGTGTTCATCCGCAAGAGGCGCTGAGTATCAGAATATTAGTCCTCCCTGGCTTGGAAGAGCAGGTGACTTATCGGATAGAATCCACGGTCTGTGGGACGTGTGTTTCGTATTCAGTCACGCTGCGAGGATGGTTAGCTCCATTGCTATGGTCGGTGATGCGTCCTTGTGCTGCCCAAGTGGCTTTAAAATTGGTGCAGTCGGCGGAGCAGTCCATGTTAAAAACAATGTCTGGAAATCTTAAGTCATCTAAACGAGATTGTTTTGATTTTAGTTGAGGCAGAAGCTATAAATTGGCTAACAAATGCTGTTAATTCGGCATGAATATATTTAGATGAAATCCAGATCGAAATATGCCATTTGAGGCTTTTCAAACGCTTGATTGCTAATCTGTTTGTTTACAGCTTTGTTGTTGGACTGCGAGTGCGGCGGTGACGCTCCTTGTCTTTGCGATCGCGCCCAAACCATTCTTCATCTGAATGGGGAGGGTTGGGATATTTTAAAGTGTGATTACCGTAGGGAATGCGGATATTGTCGATGCTTATTTTGGCAAACTGGGTTTTGCGAAAGAGCAAAATACTTTCGTGCGATCGCCTCCAATCACGCCCTAAGTTTTCCTTGTTTTGATAATGCCAAATGAGCTATCTACAACCCGTAAAATACTGGCTAGCTGGATGTTTTAGGTCTGCCAATATTTCTGAAAAATCCATGACCTAAAGGGAGCCAGTCGGCTTTCAAATTCGAGCGGCTTCCCGAATCCACTGAAGCGACTAATGAATATAAGCTTCTTGCGATTGAAAAGTATCCCATTCTGCTTTTTTGAGATTGTAGGGTGGATCTGCAATGATTAAATCGGCTGATTCATCCGATAAGGTGCTTAACCAAAACAGCGATTTCCACAAAAAAGAGTTGCGTGAAGAGGGTGATAGGCGATCGCGATTGAGTAATCCCCACTTTCGGCAGTATTTTGAATCACATTTTCGTCTTTCTATCCATAGTTCATTAATTCAGTTCTATATTGAAACTTAATTATATTTGCAGAAACAAAAAACTCCTTTCTATAAGCAAATAGAGCTAAAAAATAAAGTCTTTAATTCAAGAACCGCATTTTTTCTCCCAATGAACTGGCTTTCTACGCTAGGCACATCCTATTAGATTCTGATAGTTTAATGAATAGCTTCTTCTCCTGGCGTTCAGCAAAATGGGGCGCAGGTCATTCTGTTGTTTACCTCACTTTTACTATGAAAACTCTTGACTTTAGGCGCGTTTCTTCCGATCGCAAAGCACACACTCCTCCGATTCGTCTCAGCCCTATCACTCGTTTACGACGCACAGTTTCAACATCCGCCTGGATGGGTTGCTTCGGTTTAGCGATCGCTGCCATTGGCGTTGGGGTCAGTGCAAATCAGGCGATCGCGCAAATTTATCACCAGCGCTCGGTCTCGGTAACCCGAACGGCGGGAACGGTTAGCACTCGGTCGGGCATTGGTCTCAATATTCGTTCAGGACCCGGTCTTAACTACGACATCATTGATGGGGCTGAAGATGGTGTCACTCTTGATGTAAGGGGTGTTCCTGTTATTGCCGATGGCTATCGCTGGCAGCGTGTTATTCCTAGTGGGTGGGTTGCCACAGACTATTTAGCAGGGAGGGGGGTTAACGTGGGTTTCAATGGCAACTGCTACCAGCAAGTGTCTTTTCCGATAGACAATTGTGCTGGAGGTCCTGCTGATCCTGTTGCGCCCATTATTAGACCCATTTCTTTCGGCAGTGGTCCCTACGTAGTGGCTATTCCAGGCACCAATCCTGTCGATTTGGTTCAGGTTCAAAGTGTTGTAAGGGGTGCCCGTTTTGATCGAGCGCGGGAAGGTCGCTTTATTAATGCAGGCGGGTATTCAAGCTTTGAGGCGGCAAATTCTCTCGTCTATTTGCTGAGAAACAGCAATTTAGATGCGCGCGTCATCTACGGACGGTAGAGCGCTAGCACCGGCGACAGAGAGTAGAAAGTTAGGTTATCAACGAATTACCAACTTACTCTGTCGCCTAATTTTGCGCGATCGCATCAGATGACCAGCCCTAGCTCTACACTAAGTAGAGGTAGGGCATTGATTGTTTTACCCGAAATTCGTTTGATGTTCATCTTGATACTATTTTCCTATGACTGTTCAGTCCACTGAATTGGAAGCCCAGTTAGAAGCCATCCGTCTGGAAGCGCAGCAAGCCTTAGTTGAAGCCGGTTCGCTTGACCAACTAGAGCAGTTGCGGGTGAAATATTTAGGCAAGAAGGGTCCAATTCCCCTCGTTTTGGGCGGCATGGGGAAGCTTGATCCCAGCGATCGCCCCCGTATTGGTGCCCGTGCCAACGAAGTCAAAGAAGCCATTCAAGCTGAATTAGACCAGCGACGCACGTCTTTACAGCAAGCTAAATTGCAGGCGCAGCTAGAAACGGAAACCTTAGACGTGACCATGCCAGGAGTGTATCGTTCCCAGGGCAGAATCCATCCCCTGAATGCGATCGCGGATCGGGTAAATGATATTTTTGTGGGCTTGGGCTACACCGTGGCAGAAGGTCCAGAAATGGAAACCGATTACTATAACTTTGAAGCGCTCAACTTCTTGCCCGATCACCCAGCGCGGGATATGCAAGATACGCTGTTTCTGCCAGACGGCAATATTTTGCGAACCCACACTTCGTCGGTGCAGATTCGGTATATGGAGACGAACGATCCACCGATTCGGATCATCATTCCAGGGCGGTGCTATCGCCGAGATACGGTAGATGCCACTCACACCGCCGTGTTTCACCAAATCGAGTTTTTGGCGATCGATGAAGGCTTGACCTTTAGCGATATGAAGGGCACCGTGCGTCTATTTTTGGAACAGCTTTTTGGCGAAGTCGCAATCCGAATGCGTCCTAGTTTCTTCCCGTTCACAGAACCTTCTGCGGAAGTGGATATGGAGTGGAAAGGACGCTGGCTAGAGATTATGGGGTGTGGGATGGTTGATCCCAACGTGTTGAAAGCAGTCGGATATGACCCTGAAGTTTACACAGGTTTTGCCGGTGGAATGGGTGTAGAACGATTAGCGGCTGTTTTGTATCAGATTGATGACATTCGCCGCTTTTACACCAGCGATTCACGATTTTTAGAACAGTTTTAAGAGGTAAACCATTCGCTTTTCACATTTTTAGTTTTCTGATCAGTCTGAAGCCGTGGAAAAAAACGATGGCGATCGCTAACTCGCTCTCCGTGGCTGGTTTCTGGCTGCCATTGCCTGCATTCGTTCTAAGGGAAAATCAGAAATAAAGCTATCCCAAGATTTGGATTGTCCAGCCGCATTGTATACGTGCAGTACCCCATTGATAACCCGACTAGACACGATTAAGTTAAGCGCTCTAGCTAGATTGAGTGACTGAGTTAGCTCATCTTGAGTCATTGTTTTTTGTAAAAATAAGCGCCCCAACAGCCAAGTTTGACCGTTTGGTTCTTCCTCCTATCCTAATTAAGAATGGGCTGAAAGCGTAGCTTTGGGAGAAGGAGTGAAACGAAAGTTATTAGATTGATTTGCGAGGGGCTAGCATACGAAGCTAGATCAGTTGTTTCTCTAAAGAGTTGTTTCTCTCAAGAAAAGATGCGTTATGACATTGCCATAACGCATCTAATAACGTGATAGTTCTAGAACGTGATCTGTTTGGAGTGAAGGATTATTTCACCATCGCAGGTTTAGGCATTTCGTCTACCACATGAATCCAGTCGGTGTGGTAGCTGCCGTCTTTGTCCACGCGCTCATAGGTGTGGGCACCAAAATAATCGCGCTGTGCTTGAGTCAGGTTTTGAGGTAGGCGATCGCGGCGGTAGCTATCAAAATAATCTAGCGAGGCGCTAAACGCGGGAACAGGAATCCCAACTGTTGCTGCCATTGCAACCACTTCACGCCATGCAGCCTGGCGATCGAGAATCGTTTGCTTAAACTCTGGAGCGAGCAGCAGATTTGCCAAACTGGGGTTCTCATCAAACGCCTTCTTAATCTTGTTCAAGAAGCCTGCTCGAATAATGCAGCCACCTTTCCAAATTCGGGCACATTCACCCAAATCAAGATCAAACCCGTACTCGTCAGAAGCCCGTTTTAACAGCGCCATCCCTTGAGCATAAGAACACATCTTGGAGCAATACAGCGCATCGCGCACCTTAAAGACAAAGGCGTTCACATCGCCATCGAAACTCATGGCAGGACCCACAAGATCCTTGGATGCTGCAACTCGCTCTTGTTTGTAAGAAGACATGATCCGGGCAGTGACGGCAGCAATAATCGTGGGAATCGGCACGCCTAATTCCATCGCGCTGTCTACCGTCCAGCGCCCGGTTCCCTTTTGTGCTGCTGCGTCTAAAATTACGTCTACTAAGGGCTTTCCAGTGTCAGGATCAATCACCTTAAACACGTCAGCGGTAATCTCAATTAGGTAAGAGTTGAGTTCATCGGTGGTGTTCCACTCGGTGAAAACTTCATGCAGTTGGGCGGCATTGAGTCCGGCAACACTTTTCAGCAGGTCGTAGGCTTCGGCAATTAGCTGCATATCGCCATATTCAATGCCATTGTGAACCATTTTGACGTAGTGCCCTGCGCCACCCGGTCCAATGTAAGCAACGCAAGAACCATCATCGACCTGTGCCGCAATTTTAGTTAGGATAGGCTCTAAGTTATCGTAAGCCTGTTTGGTGCCTCCAGGCATCATGCTAGGACCGAGAAGTGCGCCTTCTTCGCCACCACTCACGCCCATGCCGATGAAGGTAAACTTGTCGGCTTCTAGGGCTTTTGCGCGACGCTCAGTATCGGTAAACAGCGAGTTGCCACCATCAATTAGCACATCACCTTCATCTAGCAGCGGTTTAAGTTGCTCAATCACGGCATCTACAGGAGCACCTGCTTTTACCATGATCAAAATGCGACGAGGGCGCTCTAGGGAAGCAACAAAATCTTCTAAGGTATAAGCAGCGACACAGTTTTTGCCTTGAGCGCGAGTTGCCATGAATTGATCAGTCTTTTCACGGCTGCGATTGTATACAGAGATGGGAAATCCTTTACTCTCGACGTTTAATGCTAGATTTTCGCCCATAACGGCGAGACCGATTACACCAAATTGCTGTGCCATAAAACTCTCTGATAATTCTGCAAAGTACCGGGACTTGTTCCCCTTAGGGTAGACCAATCACACAAGATTATCTAAAAAAATAATGTTAAGCTGTTGCCGTTTTGACGGATGCATCCTGAAACACATCTTTTTTTAAGGGGTCTTGGCTCATTCAAGCGGCGAATTTTGTCGAAAGGTGTTGATAGCGATCGCAACTGTCTATGCCTGTCACTCACCTGCACCACTGTAAAGTGCCTGCTGGGTCTATATCTAGCCGATTTTGCATAATGGTTAAGATAGTCATCCACTGATCGGTGATGATTCTTTAGTGTGCCAAACGGTGACGGAATGCCTCTATGACCCTCTCATTTTCGGTCATCGTGCCGATCCATAACTGTCAAAATTCTGTGGTTAGAACGTTGCCAAGTATTGAGCGAAGCATTCAGTCTTTTTGCCAAAATTCTTCTATGGCTGAGGTCATGGCTGAAGTGATTGTGGTGAACAATGCATCCCGCGATCGCGTCTCACTGACTAAAATACGCCCGCGATCATGGTTTGAAGGGATAGGGCGATCGCATCTCAATCTAAGTCTAACGACTCAAATCAGCGGCGGCAGGCAACCTCAAATTCAGCATCAAAGGGCTTTTATCCGTCCGCTGCATTTGAATTGTTATGCGGCGTTTGTACTAAAACGATGCACTGACTATCTCATTAGAAACAGCAAAGTATTCTCGTGTGAAGTTGATCGCAGCTTGCTCATCAAATCCTTTGCAAGTGTAGATGACGATTGAAAAGAACTGAGCGCTGCTCCAAAAGTAGGCTGAAATACCAGAATCAATCAATGGCACAAATGCATCGTATCCTGCATTTTCCTCTTTACCCATGCCTGAATCAGGCGCAAAAATAATTGGCTTGCTATACGTCCGAAGATTCAGATGCGCTGCAATGCTGAGAAGATACTCCTCTAGACGCTTCTCGCTGATTTCTATTGTGTAGAAACCTTCAATGAGTAGGCGTTGTCGAAAAACATTGGGAGCAAGATTTTTGATCATATTTTTGAAGATTTTGCTACTGTAGTTTTGTTCCAATAATGATTCCACTCGCCCAACTGAGTTTCGCGATCATTAAATCGCTTCTGTTATCCAGTGTTGTAATTAGGGAAGCAACTTTAACTTCGTGACCCTCTGGCCAGTTAGACTGCGGCAACATATCGTCTATGACATAAAAACCTCCTGGCTTCAAGCAACTCAATACTTCTTCAAGGTGTGTATACTTTCCTACCCAGGTATCAGCGAAAATGAAATCAAACTTTTGAAGACTTTCACCCAAGCCTTCAACAAACACTCCAGCGTCTTCCACTCGCAAGGAAAGGCACTCGTTTTGTTCTAAATATTTCTGAGCAATAGAAATTGCGGTGAAATCATTCTCAACAGAAATTAACTGTGAGTTCTTGTCCATCCCATCCAATATCCAAGCGGTAGAAATACCCGTGCCAGTGCCAAGTTCTAAGAAATTGCCGCTGACTTTACTTGCTGCTAATGTTCTGAGCAGAGAACCTGTGAGTGGCTCAGATGCCATTTCAAACCCCATTAATGAGGTTTCAGCTACAATCTCTTGGACAACAGAAGGAATATCTAGGCTTTTCCGATCATTCATAACAGACTGTTTCACTTGACGAATCCGAGCATTTAACAAATGTGCTAGACCAACTCGCCTCTAACCGTTTGGGCGACACGCTTAATCCATGCTCCAATCGAAAATTTAAGCCGCATAACTATTAAATCATCAGACTGTTTCCGCATAATAACCGTCAGCTCGGAGATTATTAGGATTTTTTCTGTAGATTTTCAAGAGTCGGGGATTATCAGGACTGTTTCCGTGTAATGTGCCGTTTTGGGTAGATAGTTGGAATCTTTCCGACTATTTTCAGATTTTAGATGTGTATGGCTGTCAGCGATCGCCCCCCTATTCCTCATTAACTACCGCTGCCAATCTTGCGGTATTTTGCTTTTTCACCGATCGCCACCCGGAGAAAGCTAGACTCAACATCATGCCCTACTAAAGTGATGCTGCCATGATGCAAACCTTATCTATTCGCGATCGCCAACGCTTACAGCTTGAGCCGTTGCAGGTGCCCGATCGCTTGCTGCTGGGACCGGGACCTTCCAATGCCCATCCCGCCGTGCTACACGCCATGAGCCTATCCCCCGTGGGTCACCTCGACCCCGCCTTTTTGGCGCTCATGGGCGAAATTCAATCCCTGTTGCGCTATGTTTGGCAGACTGAAAATGCCGTCACCTTTGCCATCAGCGGCACGGGCACGGCGGCAATGGAAGCCACGATCGCCAATGCGGTAGAACCGGGAGATGTGGTGCTGGTGGGCGTGGCGGGTTACTTTGGCAATCGTCTAGTGGACATGGCAGGGCGCTATGGCGGCGAGGTGAAAACGATCGCTAAGCCGTGGGGACAGGTATTTAACCTGGAAGAATTGCGATCGGCACTGGAAACCCATCGTCCGGCGATTGTGGCGCTCGTCCATGCCGAAACCTCCACCGGGGCGCGTCAGCCCATGGAAGGAGTGGGCGAGTTATGCCGTGAGTATGGTTGCTTACTGTTGATTGATACGGTGACGAGTTTAGGCGGCGTGCCGATTTTCTTGGATGAGTGGGGCGCGGATCTTGCCTATAGCTGTAGCCAAAAAGGGTTGGGTTGTTCGCCTGGTGCATCGCCGTTTACCATGAGCGATCGCGCCCTAGAAAAGCTAGCGCAACGCAAAACCAAGGTAGCCAACTGGTATTTGGATGCCAATTTGCTCGGTCAATATTGGGGTGCAGAGCATCTCTATCACCACACTGCGCCGATTAACCTCTACTACGGGCTGCGGGAAGCGCTGCGCTTGGTTGCCGAGGAAGGGCTGGCGGCGTGTTGGCAGCGGCACCAAACCAATGTGGAATACCTGTGGCAGCAGATGGCAGCGATCGGGCTATCCCTGCACGTTGAAAAAGAATTTCGTCTGCCTACCCTGACGACCGTTTGCATTCCTGCTGGCGTGGATGGCAAAGCGATCGCCCGTCAACTGCTGACCGAACATAACATCGAAATCGGCGGCGGCTTAGGTGAACTCGCGGGAAAAGTGTGGCGCGTTGGCTTGATGGGCTACAACAGCAGACCCGAAAGCTGCGATCGCTTGATTAACGCCCTCAAACAGGTGCTATGAGCAGTGCAGAGTTCGGATAGAAGTTTTGAGTTCCCTCTAGCCTCCCGCCTCCCGACTCTTGCCTCTACTTATGGCGAATAAATTCGTAGATTTCCAGGTAATCTTTGGCGGGATGATTCCAGGAATAATCGTAGTTCATTCCTTGGACGATCAGCTTTTGGAACTCATCGGGGTATTTTTCCCATAACCCGATCGCCCGATCCATGGCAGACTCTAGCGCCGAGTCATCAGTTTGATAAAACACATAGCCATTGCGCTCTTCGGGCAAACGAGTTTGGTCATAATCGCGATCGAATACTGTATTTACCAAGCCGCCCACACCCCGCACAATCGGCACCGTGCCATATTTGAACCCGATCATTTGAGTTAGCCCACAGGGTTCAAAATTGCTCGGCACCACAATCAGGTCGGCTCCGGCGTAGATCAGATGGGACAGTTCCTCGTTAAAGCCAAGTTCTAAATGGACGTTCGGGTTGTCGTTGAGAAAGCGCTTTTCGTGCCAAAACCACTGATTAATGCCGGGTTCCGTGGCGGAACCCAGTAGGATAAATTGAGCATTGCGATGTAGGGCATAGTACATCGCATGGTGAACCAAATGCATCCCTTTTTGGTCATCTAAGCGCCCAATATAGGCAATCAGAGGCTTGTCCTCAACTTCCAGCCAGAGGCGCTCTTGCAGCGCTTTTTTGTTGGCAGCTTTGCCCGTTAGGTCGTCTTTGCTGTAGTGAGCAGGCAGATAGCGATCGCTTTCCGGATTCCAAAACTCATAGTCGATTCCGTTTAAGATGCCGCTAAACTTATGCTGATGGAGATGCAGCGTGTGCCCCAACCCGTAGCCCAACTCACCATGATGGGCTTCCCAGGCATGATGAGGCGAAACCGTGGTCACAAAGTTAGAGTAAACAATGCCGCCCTTCATAAAATTCAGCACAAACGGATTGAAATTATCGCGTAGGCGATCGTATTCAAAATAATACGCTTCGTTATTCAACCCCGTTGCCGTTAGCATTTCGGCACCCGCAATCCCCTGATGCTTGAAATTGTGGATGGTGTAGCAAACCCGCTGGTTAGTCATCCCGTGCCACTTATAGATTTCGTAGAGCAAGACCGGAACTAGCCCGGTCTGCCAATCGTGGCAATGCAAAATATCGGGGCGCTTGTTGGTTCTCAGCAAAAATTCCAGTGCTGCCTTGCTAAAAAAGGCAAACCGCATATTGTCATCTTTGCAGCCATAGTAGGTGCCGCGATTGAAAAAGTTATCTTCTGACTGAGGCTCAATAAAAAAGCACAGTTGCCCATGAACCCAGCCGCAGTCAACCGTGCAGCGAATCACGCCATCATACCAAGGCACTAGCAAATCTTGATAGGCTTCGTGCAGTCCCCAAATATGGTCATACCGCATACAGTCATATTTGGGCAAAATAATTTCGACCGTATGACCCTGTAAGCTTAGCTCTCGGCTCAACCCATAAACGACATCGCCCAAGCCTCCGGCTTTCACTACAGGGGCACATTCAGCGGCAATTTGGACGATGTACATAGTTATTCCTCAATCGATTCGCTGTTTCTGACTGCACAATCTAACTGCCCAAAAGTATATAGTTCTAGGCGAAGCTCGTACAGTGGCATTTGGACGCAGATGACCACTTCAGCCGCGATTCTCGTGGGAAGTCCTGGGGAAGGCTTTACTACCGTTTCACGAATCGCAGAGCAACCCCGCGATAAATTACCTTATCAAATAAATAGGGCTTTAGCCGCATCACAGTCGGCTTTAATTTGAGTTTTTAACGCATCTAGTGACTCAAACTTTTGTTCAGGGCGAAGAAGTTGTTCCAGGCTCACAGAGAGGACTTGCCCGTACAAATTGCCGGACCAGTTGAGTAGATGTACTTCGGCGACTAGGTGAGTGCCATTCACCGTCGGTCGATAGCCCAAGTTCATCACGCCGATTTCACAGGTTGTACCCGGTTGGGGGCGATCGCCCTTCTCACAGCACTGCACCCGCACGGCGTAGACTCCTGAGCAAGGCAGGCATTTTTCGGGTGGAAGCTCAAGGTTGGCGGTGGGAAAGCCTAAGGTATTGCCAAGCCGTTGACCTTCCACAACGGTTCCTACCAGCGTGTAGGGGCGACCCAAAAGATAATTTGCAAGTGCAATATCTCCGGCTTTCAGGGCTTCGCGAATCGCAGAACTGCTGATTCGCTTCCCGTCGAGCAGCTTCAGCGCGGTAATCATCACCTCAATCCCTGCGGCTGCCGCGATCGCTTGGAGTTCTTCTGCCGTTCCTGCCCGATTTCGCCCAAATCGAAAATCTGAACCAATGCTGATTCGGCGAGCTTGCAGTTGCTCTACCAAAATCTCTTGGACGAATTGCGCGGGGGTGAGTGCCGCTAGCTGCTGATCAAACGGCAGCAACACGAGTTGCTTCACTCCCATTGCCTCTAACTGAACTGTTTTTTCGGGTAGCGGAGTCAGTAATGGGCGCGACTGACCTGAAAAAAATTCTTGAGGATGGGGATGAAAGGTCACAACGGTGGAGTAGGTAGGAGAGGCGATTCCCGTGGGAAGTCTTGCGGAAGGCTTCGCTAACGTTCCATGAATCGCGCTGTCAATTCCACTATCGTTAAACGCCAAAACAGGTTGAATCACCTGCCGATGCCCTTGATGAACGCCATCAAAATTTCCGAGGGCAACCGCAGTGGGAGTAAGAACCGTCGCGATCGATGAAGTAATCCACACACTTTACATTGTGACACACAAGGTCTGCTGTGATTTAGACGGAAACCTGGATTTCTTGGAATGGCTTCATCCCATTTAAGGCGGCAGGGGGGGGCACAATTTGAAGCGGAACGCCTTCCCTTGCCAGAATGCTATTGGGAAACGCTTTGGCAACATCTCTCCCTATCTGATCTAAAAAGTCATCATCGTGCAAGGGATCATGGTGAAAGATGACTAACTTCTTGACGTTGGCGGCTCTAGCAACTTTGACTGCTTCTTGCCAAGTGGAGTGTCCCCAGCCAACTTTGCTAGACTGCTTTGAATAATATTCGTCATCGGTGTAGGTGGCATCGTAGATTAGCACATCCGCATTTTGCGCTAACTTCAGCACATTTTCGTCGATGTGATCTGGATAGTGTTCCGTGTCGGTGACATACGCCGCCGCGTGCCCTTGCCAGTTAACTCGATAGCCTAATGCTTGACCCGGATGGTTTAACAGCGCCGTTTCTATCAATACTTCGTCATCTATCGGCACTGATTGTCCAATCTGTAAATTTTTGAACTGCAAGTCAGCACCCATCACCTGTAGCGGGACTGGAAAGTTAGGATGCCGCATTTGATCATTGAGGCGCTTTTCAATAGTGGAGCCGTCAGGCGCGATCGCGGCGTAAATATGAAAGCGATTTCCCTCGACAAACGCAGGTTGAAAAAACGGAAATCCTTGAATGTGATCCCAATGGGAATGCGTGAAAAATAAGTGGGCTTCTAGAGGCGCTTGGGATAAGAGCGATCGCCCCAAAACCCGAATTCCAGTGCCCCCATCAAAGATTAGCCGCTTACCGCCCACTTGCATTTCAATGCAGGGAGTGTTTCCCCCATAGCGAACGGTGTTAGCTCCAGGGCAGGAAATACTGCCTCGAACTCCCCAAAAATTGATGACAAACTGAGCTAGCGCACTAGACATGGATATCTCTCTGTGAACTTTAACGAGTCTCAAGTGGATATTGTTCTGTCAAGGGCGAACCCGATGTATTTGTTCACCGTTTGTTCACCTTGGGCAGCAAAGTCCGAGCATACTCCCTTATCGAAGCTTGCTAGAAGTCCACTCCTTTAGCAGTGATCCAGATCGCTGATTGAGATGATTTAAGACGATGCTCAACGGTCTTCCGTGTTGCTTCACAAGCCTTAGACTCTCAATCATAGCAATCTCTTGATTCTAAAGTACCCATGCCAATGACAATGTGAACGTTTTTGCCCTCTCATTTTTTCGGTTGCTGTCATTTGAAAGAGGGTATTTTACAAACTTTAGGGTTAACAAACCCGTTAGTCTAATGACGCTCGGCTTGTTGCTTTGCAAGGGACAAAGCAACAAGCTGAGCGCCCCAGTAACTTAATTTGAGGCTTCACAAGTCGATAGCTCTTTTGCCCAATCTTTTAGTTTTTCTAGCCCTTTTGATGCGGTTAAATTGTATTGCAGCGGCGTGATTGTAATGTAGTTTTGCTGATTTGTTTGAACATCTGTAGGAATCATTTCGGCAAAATCTGCTGGGTCTTCTACTTCTTCGAGTAATTCTCCGGCTAGCCAGTAGTAGGTTTTGCCGCGTGGATCAATTCGCTTTTCAAACACGTCGATATAGCGGCGCAAGCCTTGGCGAGTGATAGTAACCCCTGCGATCGCCGCTGCTGGAACGGCAGGCACATTCACATTCAGCAACATCATGGGCGGAAGCGGCTGTTTTTCGAGTTTGGCAACCAGCGATCGCGCAAAATTGGCTGCGGGCACAAAGTCTTGAGATGAAAAACTGGTTAAGCTAAACGCGATGCCCGGAACGCCTTCAATTACGCCTTCCATCGCGGCGGAAACAGTGCCCGAATACAAAACATCGGTGCCCAAGTTGGAACCCTGATTAATTCCAGATAGCACCAGATCGGGTTTTTCATCCAGCAACGCCCAGAGCGCCAGCTTGACGCAATCGGAGGGGGTTCCAGAACACGCCCAGGCTTTAATAGTGGGATGAAACACCGACTCAACTACCTCAGCCCGAATCGGTTGATGGAGGGTCAATCCGTGCCCGGTTGCCGATCGCTCGCGATCGGGGCAGACGACATAAACCTCGTGTCCGGCTTCTGCCAGAGTGTTTGCCAGCGATCGAATGCCGAGTGCAAAAATTCCGTCATCGTTACTCACTAATAGTCTCATTGCCTGTCGCCTTTGATGGTTGCTATGCCCATTGTCCATTAGAGTACCCTGCAACGAGATGCAGCGAAATAATCTACCGTCGTCGCGCTTTGCTGACCATTTTGCGCGAGAGCCGCAGGGTTAAGTCCTCCGATTTTGCCCAATCTTGCAGTAGCCGAAAAAATAGTTGATTATCTTCGGCTTTAAGCACAGCGGTCTGATCAGCCGTTTCAATCACATAGGGATAGCCGCCGCCAATGATGACTTCGCTTCGCACCCAGTCTAAGATTTGCTCTAGCCGTCCAGCCTCATATATCCATTGGGGTAGCTCTAGGCGCACGGGTAAACCATCGTGGGCTTTGAGATAGGTGAAGCTAATTTGGTCGGCGATCGCGATCGGGTAATCCTGTAAAACCCCGGAGCGACGACAGGAAAACAGCGGTGTGCGATCGCCCCATTTCATAAAGGTGCCAAGCAGGGGGGCATCGTGAATGGAAGGGGCATCGGGCAGGTTAAACAGGCGTTGCAGCATTGCGGTTAAATCTCGCGCATAGCTGGTGTCAATGTAGCCCACGACAGGGACTTGATAGTGTTCGCTTGCCTGCAATAATCGCACAGCGCATTTCACATAAAAGTCTCGCGTAATTTGATCAAAGGCTTCCGCAAACGTGACTACCAAGGAGCCATCAAAGAAAGCAAGACAGGCGCGATCGCCGGCTCGGTCTTCCATATATTGAATCAGGCGCTCAACTTCCATTTCAAAGCGGCGCATATTCACCCGCTGATTCACCACGTCGCCGCTGCTGTTTGCTTTCAGATCGGCGGGAGTCATCACGTCTACGGCAATATCTTTTTCGTAGCGGCTGTCGGCAGAATGAAAGTTTTCAAACCAGCCGATTTGAATCAGTGCGATTGGAATTGAGATATCTTTACCCGGATAAATTTGGGAGCCATCTACCGCAAAGGTGGAAATATCGGTTAAGCGATCGCGCACCCAGGCATGGCTATCTTCGCGGCTTTGCCAGGTTAGCCCAGAGGTTTTCACCCAGTTACCATCATTGACCAGCGCTTCCAATGGTTCCGCCCCGCGATCGCGGGGCGGACAGCCGCTTAAGCCGTCTAAAATCGCCCATTCTGTTTGCTGTGAAGCCGTTGCCAGCGCTCTACGATATTTCTGAAACGCTTGCTGTGCGGTCTGGTCAAACCGTTCAAAATCGGCTCGTTTCTCTTGAAGTAGCGCTAGGATTTGAGAGGATTTGAGCGTCATGGGGAATGGGGGTGAGGGGTGAAGCGATAGTTATTACACGAGTTCTTACACTGGCTCGTTTTACATCACTAGCTAAGCTGGACAACCGGTTGATTGTCTACCAAAGTCCGAAGTGCTAGCAAATCTTCGACGGTGATGCGGAGAAAGCGCTGGTCATCAACCCAGAACTGCACTTTAATGCGATCGCCTCCTGGGTTTCCTAACGGGTCGAGTTGGGCGATGCTGCGGGCATGATCGCGATCGTTTAAGGGGCGCACTTGGGTTTGGTTGCTATTAAGGCGGCGAGTAATGAGGCGATCGCCATCAAAGTAAACCTCAGTTTGCTCGGACTCCCCGCCGAGTTCTCCCACAATTAACTCAATGCTGGGCTGATTGTTGACCGACGCTCCCAAAACAATTTCTACCGGGTCTTCCATGGGGTAGGCTTGTCCGGCTTTGATGATCGGGTGCCAGCTATGGCAGTTATTGCGCCGATCCCAAAAACGAATGCCATAGCTGTGATACAGAAAATCCTTGATTTCTACGCCCTGACTGAGTTGCAATGCCCCTTGAGCGATCGCTTCAAAGGGTTTCTCACAGCGAATCTTGCTGACTTCAAAGTATTGCTGCACCCAGGTTTGCACTGCCGGAATTTGCGCCGTTCCGCCCACCATCAACACGGCATCAATATCTTTCACCTCTAAGCCTTGCCGTCGTGCCTGTTGCAATACTTGGCTCATGCAGTCATCTAAGCGATCGAAAAATTGATGATGTATCAAAATGTGTTCAAACTGCGATCGGGTGAGTTGCAAATCATAGCTATCAAAGGTTTCATCATTAAAGTAAACCTCTTGCGCCTGGGTTTGCAAAGAAAGCTGAATTTTTAAGCGCTCAGCTAATCGGGTAGTTAATGGGCTGGCTGCCAACCCCTGAGACGCGGCAAAGTGATCGACTAACCAGTTGTCGATATCAGAGCCGCCTAAATTTTGCCCCGCTTTTGCCAACACTCTGGCAATTTTAGGTCGCTGCCCCGATTGCTCAGCAAAGGATTTTTGCCCCCATTTTAAAATGAAGCCCAAAGGCTGGGTGCGGGTTTGAGCGCTGTCTAATTGAACCAGTGACAAATCAAGAGTGCCACCGCCAAAATCAACGACCAGCAGGGTTTCGCGCTTCTGCGCAGCAGATCCCTGATGGGAATCGCCCAATCCATAACCCAGCGCTGCTGCCGTCGGTTCATCGATCATTCGCACCTGTTCAAGCGGCAACACCTCGCACAGTTGCCCTAGCCAAAGGCGATAAGATTCAAAGCTATCCACGGGCACGGTAAACACAACCGACTCAGCCACTTCAGGATCGCTGGCTTTGAGTTGCCGGATTACGTCTATCAAAAACCACTGCCCCAGTTGCTCAAACCGAATGGGTTGCCCATCCAATTCGGGCAAAAATCCTTGAATGGGTGAACCAATGCCCCGTTTAAAGTCGCGAAAAAAGCGACGATCGCTCGCCAAATCTAAAGCGCGATCGCGCACCGCTTGCCCAACTACCACCTTGCCCTGACTGGCATCTTCCACATAGATCAAACTAGGAATCAAGGATGGATTTTGCGCCGTTTTCCAAGAAATTCCAGGTAATGTAATTGTTTCAGGCTGTTGAGTAGCTCGATTCCATCTCGCAATTACCGTGTTGCTAGTGCCAAAATCGATCGCGATTCCCATGGAGTGTTCTAAAGCGTTTTAGTTGGAAACTTCCGCCAGTTCAATAATGTTACCTTCATAATCTTTAATCAAAAAATTCAGCGGTTTCTCATGCCGAATTTTATATTTCAAACCGCGCATTTGAATTCGCAGCAACACTTGCTCCAAACAATCGCGATCGAACGATACATGACGCTGACGGTTTTTGTCGCCCAAGCTTGCCCCTGAAACAATATGCAGTTGGGTATTTTTCTTCAACTGATACCACAGTCCATCCGTCAGCCCCGTAGTGCCAACTGCTGAGCGCCCCATTCCTGGAGACATATAGACGGGATCAATCAGGGCGGTGCCTAACGATTGCTCATAGTTGTAATAGTAATGCAGCGGCACATCTGCCGCCGGTAGCTCCAGCATTCCTTCATATAGCCGTCGAGCTAGCTCCAAGTCAGATACCATCACCGTATGAACTTTGGGGGCGCTGGTCAAAAACATCCACATTGCGCCTGCGTAGGCGGCAAGCAGACCAACCATGATGCCTTGCGTAGACATCAGCGCATCTATTCCAGGCAAAACACTAATGAAAAAAGAATAAGGAGCAAAGAATAAGCCGCTAACAGCAAACGTCATGGGGTGATCAAAATAATCTAGCCTTAATTCTATCAATCTAAAGACGAGCATGACGATTCTAATTGGAAAGATACATGGTTCCTTGGATGAATGAAAGGGGGCGATCGCGCTCAAACAGCATTTAACCTAACTCTAGATTAAAGCCGTATATTTACCCCCATTTCCGTCTACTCAATGACCCATTGCGATCGCGAACAATCACTCATTTGGAGCCACCAGTTCACCGATTGGATCAGCCACAAAAATGGATCAGCCACAAAAACACAGCAATAAAAAGCCCCGTTTGATAACGGGGCTTGGGTCTGTTAGGAGTTCTACAATCAGAATTCGCTAAACAAATAGATGTGAGGAAAATTAAACTCGCTTAGAACGTAAAGGTAGTTCTCACGGTGCCAATTAATGTGTCACTGCCAGTAAAGCCTTGAGTTGGGTTGATCACCCAAATCACACCAGGAGTCACCGAAATATTGTCAGTCAAACGAACGCGATAAAAACCTTCAACATGAATCGGAACTTCACGATCTCCGTTAAAGCGTAAGCCACCTAAGTAAGGAGGGACACCTGCAAACAAACCGAGAAGGTTTCCTTTCTTACCAAAGTCCATGAAGGAAACACCGCCACCGTAAGTCCAAACATCACCATCACCCAAACCATCGCGTAGCACATCAACCTGGAATACAGAACCAAATCCGTTTAGAACGATGTTATCGGTAAGCTTAAATACTGCGGAAACCCCCACACCGTTTACCGAAACACCCTGAGGACCGCCTACAGAAACCCCAGCACCGCTTAGAACCCCTAAAGGATTAGATCCAAAAACGCTACCTACGAGGGGCGCACTACCGGCTCCACTACCAAAATCAAAGATAGACCCTTTGCGGAACGCGTTAACTCCAGTCAAACCAATGGAAAACTTTTCGTTGGGGGTGAAACTGATTTGTGCCATGGCACTGTAGCCACCATCAAACAAGCCCCGTCCTCGGCTAGGGTCGTTTGCAGTATCCGACATATAGCTGACGTAGAGAGAGAGGGGCTTGCCAACCCCGAACCCAATGGCTGCACCAGCACCACCGCCAACATCATAGATAGGGTTGCGTTGAGCAAATAAAGACAGTGCCCCATTACCCCCATCAAAGTCTTCCATCGGACCGTTGTGGGTCGGCAGCAAGTCATAGTGCAACCCCGCAAAGGCTGGAACATAGACCTGAATGTTTTCACCGACTGGGAAGTAGTAAGCAACCCAGCCCAGGTTTACTTTGTTTCCACCCGTGTTGCCGAAGTTAAAGGTTTGTAAGCCTTGGCTTGCGCCGCCCAAACGTCCAGTCAAATCATTTCCAGCCAAGTCAAACTCGCGAAATGCATTAGCGTTGCCCGCGTCTAAACGAACAACCAGCTTATCTCGACCTGTAAAGCTACTAGAAAGCAGTAAGCGAACCCGATCTTGGAAGACGGTTTCGTTATTGCCGGGTTGAGCAAACTCGTCGGTAACAGCAAAAATAACCTCGCCGGATAGCTTGGTGGTGGTGGAGAACTGTTGTTTTTCTAGGGTGGCGGTCCGAACTTCTAAGGATTCAACCCGACCGCGCAGAGCAGCAAGTTCAGTCGCAAATTCTTCTTGAAGGCGCTTAACGACTTCCAAATCTTCTTTTTTAACAAAGTCTGATGTAGCAGCCGCAATTAGCTCTTGAATCTTGTCGAGACAGGCATTTAAACCAGCCGCAAATTCAAATCGAGATGTGGCACGGTTCCCTCGAAAGGTTTTGTCGGGATAGCCTACGATGCAGCCGTAGCGCTCAACGAGGGATTGCAGTGCTTGGAATGCCCAGTCAGTCGGTCGAACATCGGTCAATTGAGAAACTGAAGTGACCTGACCCAATTGGTTAGAACGACCTTCGCGCACATAGCGGTTGATTTGATTGAGCGAAGCCGCATCAGAAGGGGTAGTTTCGCTTGCCGCAGGCAGAGCTTGAGCAATGTTTGCCGCAGGCAGGACTTGAGCAATGTTTGCCGCAGGCAGGGCTTGAGCAACACTGGCGGGAGATACTGCTTGAGCAAGGGGCTGCTCGGTTGGGATAGATTCGGTTGGGATAGATAAGGTTACTTCATCAGAAGAAGATGAAGATAAGGTTATTTCATCAGAAGAAGATGAAGATATAGTTGTTTCAGTCGCAGTACTAGGCGAGGCAACTGCTAGGACGGCACCCAGAAGCGCTGGAAAAACTAGCAGAGTTTTCAACAAATTTTTTGACATTTTTTCTCCTCACATCGACATCGGGTGGCTAATGACTTGACGTATGACTACACAGAATAGCAGATGGAAATTTTTGCTGCATTCTTTATTCACTAGACTAATTTACATTAGGCTCTGATTTTCCGACTTTTTGTGATTTAGAATACATTTTCAAAAGTAGCGAAATTAAAAATAGTCTTTGATTAAAGGCGATTAGTAGGGTTATGGGCTTAATTGGTGCCCCAGCACAGAAAAGATCTGTCGTTGCTCAAACAGGAGAACTAATTCGGTGTTGAGTTTATGGTGTTCGGCTTCTTGTTTCAAGATGCGAATGGCGGATGGAATCGTGAGGCTACTTTTGTAAGGACGATCGCCCGCCGTCAGTGCATCGTAAATGTCCGCGATCGCCATGATTTGAGATTGAACCGGAATCTCACCTTCATTTAAACCTCTGGGGTAGCCCGATCCATCTAATTTTTCGTGGTGTCCATAGGCAATTAGGGGGACTCCTTGCAGTTCTTTGGTCCAGGGGATGCGCTTCAGGAATGCGTAGGTATGGGTCACGTGGGCTTGGATTGCCTCTCGCTCCAGCTTTGTCAAATTGCCCCGACGGACTAACAGTTGTTCCATTTCTTCGGGGGTAATCAAGGGCTTTGCTATGCCATCCACATCTTGGTAAGTGAACTGAACTAATTCTTTTAGTTGTAGCAGTGGTTCTTCTGCCAAGATGTGGGGTTCGTTTGCTTCTAAAAGAATGTCCCAATAGTGGTTGAGTTGGGCGATCGCGTCAGTGGATTGGGCATTTAGCCGCTCCACCTCTTGGCAATGTAAACAATCAGAATTTAACGGGTCGGAGGGTCGGAGTAAATGACTAGGATGTTCAATTAAATGGCGATATTTAGCTTGGGCGCATTCTAGCTCAAGCGCTCGTTGAGCTAAGGCAAACCGATGTTTTATAACTTCTAGCTGCAAGGGATAGAGCTTTTTTGCCTTGACCAAAACGGCTTCTGGCACGCCCACTTTGCCAAAATCGTGCAGCAGGGCAGCATAGCGAATCTCCTTAATGTGATTGCGATCAAACACAATGGGTGCCAACAGCCCAGACGACACAGCGCTCACCTCTTCGCTGAGCCGCACCGTTAATTCTGCGACCCGTTCAGAGTGGCCCGATGTGCAGGGGTCGCGAGCTTCAATCACTTGAACGGAGGCTCTAACAAAGCCTTCAAATAAATTTTCGATGTTTTGATGCAACTGATTGCGTTCTAGCGAAATAGCCGCTTGGCTTGCCAGAGACTTTAAAACACGCTCTTCCCATTTTGAGTAAGGCTGAGTCACGGTGAGCGCGTTCTCAGGAGTGACTACCGCATCAGCCGAGGTTTTGCGATTGATCAGTTGCAAAACTCCAATCGTATCGCCCCGTTGATTTTGCATCGGTAGAACCAACACCGATCGCGTCCGGTAATGAATACTTTGATCAAAGCTGCGATCGATCTGATAGGGTGCATCCGGTGAAGTTTTGTAGGCATCGGGCAAATTGAGCGTGTTTCCGGTGAGGGCAACATAGCCAGCCAGACTCTTTTGGGTCATTGGCAGGGTAGCTTCTCGAAAAGTGGTGGGGCTTGAAAAGTTTTGAGCCACCTTAAATAAAAGACTTGGAAAATCAGCCGAATGATCGATTAGATAAACGCTGCCGGCATCACTGCAAGTAATTTCCCGGCATTTCGTCAGAATCAAGCTGAGTAATTCTGCTAAATCGTCCGTTTTGGAGAGTGCTGTGCCGATTTCAAGGAGTTTCTCAATCAACTCGGCGCGATCGGTTGCCGCTTGAAAAACATCTTGCTTGTCTGACATACTCAACCTCAAACTGACCCGTGGTAGTTTTCCTACCATGCTGCGATGATTGGACAAAATGTTGGATTGATCACAAAAACCTGGCAGTCTTCCATAAGAAAGAGAATTTGTTCGCGTAGCGTTGACCTAGGAGATATTTTGAGTTTTGAATTTTGAGTTTTGAGTTGTAGAAGCTTTACGTTGTAGAAGCTTTACTCAGCCAGGGTTTCAAGCTCAGATCTGTCGCATTCTCCGTTTAAATTGGTATCAGTTTTTATTTCTTTATCTTCTCAAGCATATCCGAGCAATTCGGCATCCGGATCTGGTGGATGGCTCAAACCGATGTAGATATGAACAAGATTCACTAAATTTCCCAAGAGATAGTATGAGTGGTTTAGCTGGGGCGATCGCGTTCGAGCCAATCATACACTGAGCCAATCACAGACCCGAACAAACCATGACTATCCAGCCAATCACCCTCGTGTCGGCATTGATCGCAATTGTCTTGCTCTTTTACCTTCCTGGCGATCGCGCTAGCGCCCTTAATTTAGAGGGCTTAGGGACTGTGATTCAGCGCCCCAACCAGCAGGTTGAATCGGCGGCGATCGTGTTGCAAGACCTCGCGAAAGCCGAGGTTGTGTATTTGGCAGAAACCCACGATCGCCTTGAAGATCATCAAGCACAGCTTCACATTCTTCAAGAGTTGCATCGGCTGCGCCCCAATCTGGCGATCGCCCTAGAAATGTTTCAGCGCCCCTATCAACCGCAGATCGATCGCTACTTGGCAGGAAATTTATCCGAAGCAGACCTGCAAAGCCAAACTCAGTATCAAAAAAGATGGGGCTACCCCTGGGAATTTTATGCGCCCATTTTGAGATTTGCCAAAGATCAAAAACTGCCCGTGGTAGCACTGAACACGCCTACGGAGATTACTCGAAAAGTGTCGCGCACTGGGCTAGATAGCCTGACCCTCGCCGAGCGGCAGTGGATTCCACCCAAATCTGCGATTCTTTTGCAGCCAGAAGCTTATCGCCACCGCATCCGCCAAATTTACGACGAGATTCATGCGGGCAGCGGCAACAGCGCCAGTTTCGAGAAATTTTTTCTGGCGCAAGTGCTATGGGATGAAACTATGGCAGAGCGAATTGCCGTCACCCTACAAAAAAGCCCGGATACCCTGATAGTGGTACTGGTCGGGCAAGGTCATGTCCTGTATGGCGATGGCATTCCCAACCGCGTCGCCCGTCGCGCCGGAACGAAAGGTTTTTTTCGTCGCCCTGTGCGGCAGCGATCGCTCCTGTTAAATTCATCCCAAGAAATGCAAAAAGAAAAAAACAGCGCAATTGCGGATTACTTTTGGAATACATTTAGCAAGTGATAAGGAAAAGGTGAATCGCGTCATCTTGTTTCCTCCTTGCCATTCGCCATTTGCCACCCGCTAAATGAACTTGCCAACCTGGATTACCCTATCTCGCCTACTGGCTGTGCCGCCCATTTTGTATGGACTGGCGCAACCGACGAACACCTCACGCTGGATTGTATTAGTTATTTTTTTGCTGGGCGCTGGCACCGATTGGGTCGATGGCTATTTGGCGCGCAAGCTTAATCAGGTGACAGAGCTTGGAAAATTCCTTGATCCACTCGTAGACAAGCTGCTGGTGTCAGCGCCGCTGCTGGCTTTGGTAGAACTGGGGCAAGTGCCTGCTTGGGGCGTGTTTCTGATTTTGGCGCGGGAGTTGACGATCGCCGGATGGCGTGTGACTCCTGGCTTACAGGGAAGCACAGAAATTTCGGGTGCCAATAGTTGGGGCAAGCTGAAAACCGTGAGCCAAATTGGCGCGATCGCCCTACTGATTGCACCGCTTCCTTCAGAGTGGCAGATTTGGGCGCAAATCGCCTTTTGGCTCTCGGTCGCCCTGACGTTAATCTCCGGGCTGATTTATCTCGTGCCCCCAAAAGTGTCCCCAGAGTCTAAATCCTCATAGCGATGGGCGATCGCCTAAAATAAACTCAACCCCATCAGCGATAGAGGGAACAGCATGACCTCTGCGGCAGCTAAAATCATTACGTTAGATGAGTTTCTGACCTTTCCTGAAACGAAACCCGCGAGTGAATATATTGATGGCACGATTATCCAGAAGCTCATGCCCAAAGGGAGACACAGCCGTTTACAGGGAAAACTCTGCGCCACGATTAATCAGGTGACTGAAACAGCGCAGACTGGCTATGCTTTTCCTGAGCTTCGCTGCACGGTGGGTGGGCGATCGCTGGTGCCCGATGTTGCCGTATTTGAGTGGAACCGGATTCCGTTTAGTGATGCAGGAGAAGTTCCTGATGATTTCTTCCTGGCTCCCGACTGGACGATTGAAATTTTATCTCCCGCCCAAAAGCCCAACAAGGTGATCGGCAACATTTTACATTGCCTGCATTATGGCGCTCAGTTGGGTTGGTTTATCGATCCCGATGATTTCAGCCTACTGGTGTTTTTGCCTGACCAGTCGCCAACGCTGATCCAGGGCAGCGATCGCGTGACCGTATTACCCACCATTCCCCTAGACCTGACCGCTTCAGATATCTTTAGCTGGCTCAAAATGTCGATCTAATCTCTCGTGCTTGATTCCCCAATCAGCGCCTGAAATCGAGCATCTTGGCGAATGTCATCAAAATCAGCATCCGTCTTTGCCATCTCCCGATATTTTGGGTTCAAGTCAAGCGCTCTTTGCAAGTTTTCAAAGCCTTCTTCTAGCTTGCCCAAATGTGCATAACAGCCAGCCTTGTTGTACCAGGCTGCGTGTAAGTTGGGGTTAATTGCAATTGCTTGATCGTAGCTAGCGATCGCCTCTTCTTTGCGCCCCAAGGCAGACAGCGCCAGCCCACGGTTCCCCCAGGCTTGATCGTAGTCGGGTTTTATAGCAATCGCGCGATCGCAGCTAGCGATCGCCTCTTCCTTTTGCTCCAAGTCAAACAGCGCAATTCCGCGACTACACCAAGCTTCGTGTAAGTCGGGATTAGTCGCAATTGCTTTCTCATAACTAGCAATCGCACCTTCTTTTAGCCCTAAACTGTAGAGTACATTACCGCAGTTAGTCCAGGCTTCGTAGCAATCGGGATTAATGGCAATCGCTTTCCTGTAGCTGGCAATTGCCTCTTTTATTAGCCCCAATTTATGAAGCGCATTACCGCAGTTATTCCAAACTTGGTAGAGGTCGGAATTAATCGCCAACGCTTTCTCATGACTGGAGATGGCTTTCTCGTTTAGCCCTAAGTCAGACAGTGCACACCCGCGATTGCCCCAGATCTCGTAGAGGTCAGAATTAATTTCGAGCGCTTGATCATAGCTGACAATCGCGGATTCCTTTTGTCCCGAAGTGTACAGCACATTCCCACGGTTGTACCAGGCTGTGGGGCTATCAGGTTGAATGGCGATCGCTTTGTCATAGGCGCTGATCGCATCATCACTTCGTCCCAATTTATGAAGCGCATTACCGCAGTTAATAAACTCTTGAGCAAGCTGCTGGGTTGTATAAAACTTACCGTGCTCATCTAACAGGATTAAGACTGAATTAGCGAAGTGGTTTACATCAACAGGCTTTTGCCTTGCTTCAATTTGCCCATCCCTGGGGGATAAAATCTGCTCTGCCTGAACTAGATAGTGGAGAGCTTGCTGCGTTTGCCATGCTTGCCAGAACCACCCCGGTCTTTTTTGAGGAATGAACAGTCGGGCAGTTGCCTGGACTAAGACAGGATGGAGTGAAAGATCGAGGGTGCGCAACAGGGCAATAGCATCATAAACATGAACCGCTGCGGGATATCGTTTGACAGCATCCTTGTAGCGTTTGTGCCAGGTGCGAGCCAAGGTTTCAGGCAGAGTTTCAGCACTCAGCACAATTCCTCGATTCCGAGCCGTCCGCAGGTTTTCGATAATATTGCGAAAGGTGCCATCGTTTCGCCGCGCCATCTTGTCAAAATCTGTCGTTTTTGCCTGTACTTGGGCAACGGGCACTCGGTCGGTCAGCAATCGTGTGATCGTGTCATCCTCTGGCGGTGCCAACTCGTAGCGATAGAACCGCTGCCAAAATTTTGGGTAGCGCTCAAACTGGAGTTTGGCAAGTTCGCTGGTCTGCGTCGGATCGTTCTCAGCAATGACTGCCTCATTTCGCGCTGTGGCAATCACGCGAACCTCTGCCCGACATTCCCGCTCAAAAAATTCCAGGGTGCGTAACAGGCGTTCTTGCACCGGAACGCGCAAAGGTTGGGTAAGGTCTTCTGCCTCCTTATGAATTTCTCTAAAATTGCCTCGACAAAACCAGGGGTTCAAATCATCTAGAAAAAACAGCAGTTTATCATTCGGGCTAATTTTGTCTGTGGGAAATTGCCGGGGTTCATCCAGCCATTCTCCAGGGTGTTCTTTTAGCTTCAGCACAGTCCAGCCTTCGCTATTCAGCAACTCTGCCAGGTGTGCTGCTTCCCGCGTTTTGCCCAATCCGGTACGCCCCAAGATAATTACCCAGGGCTGCTCATCAAACGCTAAATCCAGTTCTCGACGAACGCTTTTACCCTGTTGGCGATCAAGATAAGGAATATTGAAATCTGCTAGTGGATCAATGTCATTTACGCCTTGGGCAGGCATGAGTTGTTTCACGACTGCTTGACTGTGAGGCGAAATCACTTCAAAGGGAAAATCTCCAGAAGGGATTTGGCGCTGGCGTTGCTGCTGTTGTCGGGTTTTGCGCCATTTCCACAAACTTCCCAAAATGCCAGTTGCCCCAACAAGAAGGGCGATCGCGACTAAAAAGTCCCATCTTTCTATAAAGAATTTTTGAATATCTGCCAATGACACTATGGTTTCAACCGAGGAAAGAGCGACGAGCCAGTATTTTCCAGATTCTAATCTTCGTAAACTACAAAATGGGAAAAGTTATTCCTGATCGACTTCCACGAGTTTGCTTTTGGAGGATGCCCCGGTTTTAATCCGAATCGCAGACTTGGATACACCCAAAGTTTTTGCCAATAGCTGAATCAGTTCTGCGTTGGCTTTGCCATCTACGGGCGGCGACTTCAGATGCACGGTGAAGCTGCCGTCTTCTGCCTGCATCACGCGCTGCTGCTTGGCATTGGGCTTGACTTTGACGCTGATGATTTTCACGGCTGCATGACTCTCGCTAGATTTGCTATAACCCTATCAAATACTCTTGTTGCGGTTCCTACCGCGATCGCCCTTATGGTAGCCCCTCCTTCATCCACTTGTGTTTTAGCCCAGGGAACCCTGCGCCGAGTGCATCACATTGCGCTGAATGTGCGCGATATGCCAGCGTCTCGACAGTTTTATGGAACGTTGCTAGGACTGCATGAATTGCACGGCGAGGAAGTGCCTGCAACCTTGAAAGAGTTGGTAGCAGCCGGGAAGGTGGCAAACTTCATCACGCCGGATGGCACGGTGTTGGATTTGTTTTGGGAACCAGAGTTGCTGCCGCCCAACCCCGATCCTGAGCAGCAGTTTACCCGCGCCAATCATCTGGCGTTTGAGGTTGATCCGTCGTTGTTTGACCAAGCCGTGGAAGTGTTGCGACAAAATCAAGTGGCGATCGCCCACGGTCCAGTCAGCCGTCCCACAGGTCAGGGCATTTACTTCTATGATCCCGATGGCTTTTTGATTGAGATTCGCTGCGATCTGGCTTAGAAGGCTGGCACAATTAGAGGAACTATTGGCAAATCTCGCTTTTTGAGACGGGGGTACACTGAAAGAGAGTTATCTTTCTAGAGATTTGCTATGACTGGAAATTCTTCTAATACGCCCGCTCCAACCACTGCTGCCAGTCAAGCATCTGAGGCGACTTCGGCGACCCGGCTGCGAAATTTTGTGATTGCCTTGGTGGCGATCGCCCTCAGCGTGTCTATTTTTCTAGGCTTTAGAACCGAAACTGCCCCCGGAATGCTGAGCGCCCTGGCGGAAGAGGCGATTCCCTTAGAGGTGGCGTTAAGTAACGGCAAGCCTACGCTAATGGAGTTTTATGCCAACTGGTGTACAAGCTGTCAGGCAATGGCAGCGGATCTGCAAACCCTCAAGCAAGAATACGGCGATCGCCTGAATTTTGTCATGCTGAATGTAGACAACACTAAATGGTTGCCAGAAGTGTTGCAGTATCGCGTGGATGGCATTCCCCATTTTGTGTTTTTGAGTGACGAGGGCACCAAGATTGCTGAGGCAATTGGAGAACAACCGCGATCGGTGATGCAGGCGAATTTGGTTGCCCTCACCGAAAATATTCCGCTCCCCTACGCCCAAACGACAGGACAAACTTCCGCCTATTCTGCGCCCGTTTCTCCTAATCAGGCAAGCAAAACTGATCCTCGTAGCCACAGCAGCCAAGGAGTGAATTAAGCTTCACCCGGCACTTTCTCTTTCGTCGCGTCAATCAACTCCTCATTTGGAACGTGGGGTTCCAGCGTGGTTGCGCGATGAATAGTCTCGCTGCTGAGCAATGCATCACTCTTACGAGTCGTGCGAATCGATGCCAAGGCTTCCTTAATCAACACTGCCGTGGGCACCGCCACCACGACTCCTAACAATCCACCGACCCGCGCCCCCGTTAAAATCGACACAAACACCCAAAAGGGATTTAGCCCCGTGACGCTGCCTAACACTTTAGGCGCGATGCCGTTTTCGACAATTTGCTGGATAATCAGCGCCACTGCCAGCACTTGAAACGCCATGCCAATATCTCGCAGCCCCACCAGCAACGTTACTAGGGCAATGCCAGCAGAGCCACCAAAGGGCACGAGCGCCATGATTCCAATCGTTAAACCAAACAGTAGCCCAAAGGGCACTTTGAGGACAAGAAACATGGAAATTAAGCCTACTGCCATGCAGGTAGCAGAAATAATTTGTCCTAAAAAATAGTTCTGAAAACTTAGCCGTAAGGTTTTAGAGAAAGGCTGTTGAATGCGCGTGGGTAGCCAACCCACAATATTTTTCCAGACTTCATCGCCATGTTGCAGTAAGTAAAACGTAGAAATTACGGTCAGCAACACATCGATTAGCTTAGCCACTGTGAATACCGCCAAGTCTAGAGTCAGATTTAGTGCCCGACCGGCAATGCTTTGAAGCTGGCTCTTGAGGCGATCGTTTAGCTGCAAAATTAACCCATCCAGGCTGACGGGCAACCCTACGGTGCTGAGCCGATCATCCAACATGACTAGCTGCCGCTGCCCTGAGTCAAACCATTCGGGCAGACGAGTGACAAGCTGTTGGGCTTGGGCGATCGCCAATGGCAATAGGGTTACGCCCAATATGCCCAACACTAGGAGCGCTGCCAAAAACACAATAATTGCCGCTTGAGTCCGCTGAACTCCTTTTTCTTGCAGCCAGTAAACTGGATAATTCAAGATGAACGCAACGAGAGATGCCACAATCAGCACCACCAGCAATGACTGAAAGTAGCTAAAAATCGACGAAAACGCCCAGGCATTTAACACGGCAAGCGGTGCAGCCAGGGCGATCGCCAACATCCGCGACATTGGCGTAAGCGAATCCCACCAGTTGAGTAGGCGACTTTTTGACTTCGGTAAACCAGAACTAACCATTCATTGGCTCTCGAATTTATTAAGCAGTGCTAATGGATATTATGCGGAAACATGATCCCCAATTGCATCTAACTGAATAGTGATTTAAGAAAGAGACCAAAAATGGGTGCGAAAGGCGGAGTATGAAGGGCATTTTTTACCCTAATTGAGCAAAAGGCGTTTTTGATTAAAACTTGCCTTCCGTTTGTGAAGCTAAGGTCAAGAGCGATGGGATTGGGGAACCTTATCAGCATGGGAGAAGTTTAGAGATTAGACGATCAACCCTTGACCGACTTAAATTAGGAGACTGAAATTTGATGCTGTATTCACCTGCGTCTTTGGGTAAGCGACTTTTGGCTGTAGCTAGTCTTGCCCTGCTCACTGGACTCCCTGTTGCCGCCAATGCATTCGCCCTAACGCCTCAATCCACTCAGTCGGCTGGAGCTTCCATTAACCAGAGCGACAGCCCTCAACGCTGGTTGATGGCAGATAAGGACGATGACGATGACGATGATGACGACGACAAAAAAGGACGGAATAACAATCGCGGGCGCAGTGATGACGATGACGATGATGGTCGCCGCCGGGAGGTTCGGATTGATTTGAACCGAGCTAAAAACCTTGCCCGTCAAGCCGCAGAATCTGCCAACGGCGGCATTCGAGTCTATCGGGCTGAGGACTCCATGCACGGACCTGCTAGCCGGTGTCCCTATGTCGATAATGGGAATTCCTGGACGTTTACTTTCTTGGGAGGTCGCCCCGGCTTCACAGCCAAGACGATCGAAAGTGTGGTTACGGTTTACAAAACTAGCCCCAGAGTCGTGGTTGCCTATAACGGTGCTATTCGGAGTATTCGGCAAACTCAAGTTCAAAGCTTTACCCCCAATCAGCGCGCGGTGCTAGTGAATCTAATGCGTGGCAATTGTAGTAGCTGCAACTATTTGGTGAGCAATTCACTTCGCACTCAGATTGTGAATCAAGGGCGATCGCTGCCCCCCGGCATTCAAAAGCAACTGCTGCGCGGCAAGGGGTTACCTGTGGGCATTGCTCAGAAACTGGTGCCGCTGCCTAAACAAATCAACACCTACATTAACCTGCCCACCTATTATGACCTCGTGGTTGTCGGCTCTAACGTCGTGCTAATTGATCAAGTTAAAACTGTTGTAGTGGATTACATTTCTAACGTTTTTTAGGGTAAGAAGACTCCTCAGAAATGCATTTCTGGGGAGTCTCAAAACTGGTAGTGGAACTAGATTAGCTTTCGGATGATCGCTGCCATGCGATCGGCACTGTCGGGAACGGCAAGGCTGGCGGTTTGAGTTGACATCTGGTTTAAGGTTTGAACACTGGTGGGGGTGGTGCCCAATAGATTCAGTACTTCGGTCGTAAGATCGGCGGCAGTGAGGGCTTTTTGCTGAAACAGTTTGGCGGCTCCAGCATTGGCGAACACGCTGGCATTGTAGGTTTGGTGGTCGTCTGCGGCAAAGGGATAGGGAATCAGCAGAGAAGGCGTGTGGGCGATCGCCAGTTCCGTCAAGGTGCCAGCCCCAGACCGACCAATCACCAGGTTTGCCCGATGAAACAGCCCTGCCATGTTGCTATAAAACGGTACAGAGAAATAGTGGGGATGCTGCAAGCTTTGAGCATTGGGGTCATTGTCGCCCGTTTGATGCACAATCCAAATGCCTGATTCTAGCCAAGTGGGGGCGCATTCTCGAACCCAGTTATTGACGGCAACGGCTCCCTGACTGCCGCCCACGATCGCCAAAAGCGGCACTTCTGGCGGAATGGGTAGGTCTAAAGGCGGCGGTGGATCTTGCAAAAACTGAGCGCGAACGGGTGTCCCGACGTAAACACAGTGCTGAGCGCGGGGTAGATGGGTCTTGGCTGCCTCAAACCCGATCGCCACCACAGTGCACCAAGGGCTAAGAAATCGGGTCACTTTGCCGGGGAGGGCATTCGACTCGTGCAGCACCACAGGAATGCCCAAGGATCGGGCAGCAATCACGGCAGGAGCGGCAATGTATCCACCTGTGGTAAACACGCCATCAAACCGACCTGTTTGCAGCATTTGGCGCACTTGCCACAGCGATCGCGCAAATTTCAGCAGCACTTTGACCGTTGCCAATCCTTTGGTTTGAAATCCTTCCACATCTACTAACTGCAAGGGATATTTAGCCGGAACCAACTGCTTTTCCAGGCGATCGGGCACCCCCAACCATTCAATCTCATAGTCGGCAAGCTGCTCAGCCACGGCGATCGCGGGAAACACGTGCCCGCCGGTGCCGCTTGCTGCAATTAGTAGGCGTTTGGGGGGCGATTGAGTTAAAGGATGAGTCACAGTGTTCTTTGATAAAGCGTTCAAAGTGCAGCGTTCTCTGCAAATCCATTAATACAATAGCTCTAAGGTTAACTTAAGATAATGTTTGACCCTAATCTGCTGAGTCTCAGTAGGCTAGTTCCTATCGATTTGTCACATTTAAAATTCTATGCACCCTCGTTTTAGCGATCGCCCTGCCCCTACGGTTATTTTATCTACGCCTCAAGTCGGGTCTTTTCCTAAAGCAACCCAGCGCGGGCGGGTCTCGATGTTTACGGTTGGTTTAGCCGCCTCATTGCTGAGCAGTGTGTTGCCCTTAACCGCTCAGGCGCAACAGCCTGACAGCGTTGCCCCCGCTCAACTGACCACGTTGCTGACTCAAATGGACGCGGCGACCAATGCCCGTAATCTCAATACGGTGCTCGATTTGCATGGATCAAATTTTTCTAGCACCGATGGATTAAATCGCCAAAACTTGCAGCAGTCGCTCAGTGCTCTCTGGAAGCGGTATCCAAAGTTAACCTATCAAACTGAGTTGAAATCCTGGAAAAACGAGGGAAATGGCATTGTGGCGGATACCATCACCCGGATTACAGGCACCTTTCAAGAAAGCGATCGCGAATACACACTTGACTCCACCCTAGAATCGCGTCAGCGGATTGAGAACCAGAAAGTGGTTCGTCAAGAAATTATTAATGAGCGCAGCCAAATCACCAGCGGCAGCAACCCCCCCACCCTCAAGCTCAACTTGCCCAGTCAGGTCAAGCGCGGTCAAGAGTTTAGCTTCGATGCGATCGTTCAAGAGCCTTTGGGGGATGATTTGCTGCTAGGGGCGGCTTTAGAAGAAACCATCAAACCGGAAGGCTATCTAAACGCCACCACTATTAATCTAGAACCGCTCAACTCAGGCGGCATCTTTAAGGTTGGCAAAGCGCCCACCAACTCCGAGCAGCACTGGTTGTCGGCGGTAGTAGTTCGCCATGATGGCATTACCATGGTCACCCAACGCTTGCGGATTGTGGGGAATGAATAGTTTAAACCAACCCCTGGTGAAGACTCAAAAATTTGCGTCTTCACAAGGGGTCAAATAACGCTTCTCTAAGACGCGATCGCGCTCAAAATATCGGTGGCGTGGGTTTCGGTGTTGACTGAAGTGTAAACCTGGCTAATCTTACCGTCTGCACCAATCACATAAGTAACGCGGGTAGCGTAGCGCATTCCGTTCTTTTCGCCCTGCACGTCATAGGCTTGCGTCACCGCCCCAGTAACATCCGACAGCAACGGAAAGGGTAAGTTGAACTTTTCGGTAAAAGCGTGGTGAGAATCCTCGCCATCCATGCTCACCCCTAACACGGCAATGCCTTTACTGAGATATTGTTGATAATTATCGCGAAAGCTGCACGCCTCTTTGGTGCAGCCCGGAGTGTCATCTTTAGGGTAGAAGTAGATGACAACTGGCTTACCAGCATAGTTAGACAGAGAAATAGGCTTGCCGTTTGTATCGTTGACCGTAAAATTTGGAGCAGTATCACCAATTGAGAGTGGCATCGGGTGAAGTCCTTTCCAGTGCGAGAACGTTGCAGATCGTAACATTTATGGGTTGCCTAAAGCGCGATCGCTTGAACTTGGAACCGCGATCGCGTTTTGGTGATCAACTTGATTAAGCCTCTGGAATCTCTGGCATTTGATGGAGGAGTAATCATCAGATTTTTACCAAAATAGACAGATTGCTTAAAGTGCATTGCGCTTGAGAAACTAGTCCAAGCATTTTGGCAAATCACAACGAACCCAGCACTGAGAGATCCATCTGATGATTACCGTCCACCACTTAAACAATTCTCGCTCTCAGCGCATACTCTGGCTGCTAGAAGAACTTGGGCTGGAGTATGACATCCAGTATTACGATCGCGACCCTAAAACGATGCTAGCGCCTGCATCTTTGCGTCAAGTGCATCCCCTGGGCAAATCCCCAGTGATTACAGACGGGGCGCTGACCGTGGCAGAATCTGGAGCCATTATTGAATACCTGGTCGATCGCTATGGTGAAGGACGATTTTCGCCTGCAACCGATACTCCAGAGCGGTTGCGATATACCTACTGGCTGCATTATGCCGAGGGTTCTGCTATGCCGCCTTTGTTGTTGAAGCTAGTTTTCGATCGCATCGAGCAAGAGCCGATGCCGTTTTTCATCAAACCAATCGCACGGCTGATCACCAGTCGAACCAAAAGTTCCTTCATCAATCCACAGATCACGCAGCACCTCAATTATCTAGAGGGAGAACTTGACCAAAACTTGTGGTTTGTCGGAACTGAGTTTACAGCCGCCGATATTCAGATGAGCTTTCCGCTTGAGGTGGCACTGGCGCGGACGGGCTTAAATTCTAACCAACCCAAGCTAAAAGACTTCCTCGATCGCATTCACGCGCGTCCGGCATATCAACAGGCGCTCAAAAAAGGCGGCACCTATAAGCTTGGAAGTTAAGCTTGGCGGCGGGTTAGAGTTCGGAAGGAATCATTCTTGAGGGGGCGATCGCGTAACAACGCATGAGAACAGAACACGAGAAAAAAGCACGAGACACTTGTAAAGTTGTGCAATATATCAACCCGCCTCAAGGGATTTTCTGTAACATAAGATACGGAATCAGTTTTTTGCATCTGCTTCCGCTTGCTTTTTCGCTCTGACTTGCAGGAATAGTCCTAGACAAAAGTCTTAGCCAAAATTTAGACCCTCTGAGGCAAGGTTACAGCAAATTTTTAGGAGATTAGTGATGGCACTTGAAAGAGAATTTCAAACTCATATTCATCGGCAGCGCCTGAGTAGTGCTCATCGGGTTGCCGCGACTCTGCAAACTCAGCGATCGCGACCCTCCGCCCCCGCGCCGTTAAATTCTTCTGCATGGATAAAGCTCCACAACCCTCCGACAGAGCTTTGTCAAGACGAAGCGCTTTTACTCTGTCAGGCAGCTAACAATCAATGGGTTGCCTGGATTCCTGACTACGGCAAAATTTTGCTCGCACCCGAAGATTTTTGCTTGGAGTAATTCACTTTTCTTTGGCGATCGCCTATTGTTTCTCGCCGCCTGCTTCTTGCCCTTTTTGATAGATCTGAAAATGCTGCCACGCCTGGATAATATTTCCCTGCATTAAAGAGGCAACACTGGAGAGAGCTTGCACTTCTGGGCTGGCAGGATTGAGCTTGAGCGCACTTTGCAAGGCGGTTTGAGCAGCACCGGGGCGAAAGTCATATAGATTGACAAAGGCGAGGTAAGCATAGGAATAAGGATTTTGTGAATCTAGCTGGGTCGCTTTTTGCAGCGCAGAAAGGGTAGGGTTTACCCGTCGCCTCAGGGCATTCGCGAGAGCTAGGGTGTAAGCGTGTTGAGCGCTTTTTGGCTCTTGAATCAGGCGGTAGTCTGTTGCCTGTTGCACCTGAATTAGGTAATCTTGCACCGGATCGTATTGATTAATTCGGGCAACTTCATTAGAAATTTTTTCTAGAGATTTCGCCCCTTGTGGTAAGGTTGCCGCCAAATTTCGGAGTTGGGTAACCCAATCTAGCTCTGGCGCAGGAATGGCGGCAGCCGTGGGATCGATGTTTAGGGTGATGGATGGCAGGGCGATCGCCTCAGTTTTTCCAGTGCGACGATTCAGGTAGGTTGCATTCAACGCATAAACGCCGGGTGCCGTGGTGATAGGTGGCAGCATCGCCATGCGCTCAGTGACTTGCCAGCGGCTTGCCTGCTTGCCTAGCCTGGGTTCTGTGGCAAATAGCTCCCCTTTGCCAATGCCGTGATCATGCAGCCAGCGTGTGCTTCCGTTTACCAGCGGGTCGCCTTGTCGCTGCCACGTTAAAATCATCAATCCAGGCTGCAATGCATCCCATCTGCCTGACCATTGATAGGTGACTGGAATGGGCTTGCCCGCTGGGGCAGATTGCGGCAGCGTAATTTGGTCTAACCGCACTGTTGCCTTGCCTTGCGATTGAGGATTGATCAGGGTTTGCAGGATGCCTGATTTTGCCCCTTCTTGGCTAGCATCAGGGAGTACGCCATCCATGGTTTGGCTTTCTACTTCGGAATTCTGCACTTCGGTCTGGAGACTCTGGGCGATCGCTTCCTTGACTTCCTTGACTTCCTTGACTTCCTTCACTTCCACCGCTGGCACTTTGCGGCGATAGAGCTTGAGGCTACTGTTGTCTGGCAGTACCCAAGTCTGGTGCAGTTGAAAGTCTTTGCCCTGCTCAACGGCTTGCACCAAGGTTGTTTGAGTCTCTTTTTTGCGAATGGAGCCTTGGTCGTCAGTTTTGGTCAAAAACCAGGCTAACGATCGCCGATCTTTTTCGATGTTTCCTGGGCGATCGCCCACTTGCCGCCCAAACACTTGAGCATTTCGTAATAGCCCGTAGTAGTTAACGTTGTGCTGGTTGATCGCTGGCGTGGAAGGCAACACTCCCACGGTGGAGAGCAAATGAGGTTCAGCTTGCACCATCTCCGCAATCACTTCAGCATGGGGATAGGGCTTGCCTCGGTAGGGAAAAAATTGGGAAGTCTGTTGCATCGCTCCTTGTCCCGCAAAAATCGGAAACAAACTGCTCAGCATCAGCACGATCGCACAGGAAAGGGTTGCCCCAGGTAGCACCCGCCACGATCGAGGAAACAGCGTCATGCCATAGGCAAGCAACACCGACATGGCAGGCAAGTAGGGCGCAATGTAGCGCGCATCTTTGTTGGGGTTTAGGGTAGACATCAAATATGCCCCCAAAATGAAAACCAATAGCCAGCCGAGCGATCGCTGGGTGGCTGCATAGCATTGCTGGCGATAATCTCTCAACGCAGCGACTGAGTTCAATGAGGTCGAGCCTCTGCCCATGCGCGATCGCCGCCAAAACAAGGCAATTCCCATCAATGGCACCAGCAGCAACGGCAGCGATACCATCCCAGGAAGTTCTGCCAAGTATAGAGTTAAGCCTGTGAAAGACCAGACGGGCGCTTGTCCCTCTGCGATCGCTGAATCAACCGTCGCCCGTTTGCTCGATGTCAAAATCAGCAGCCAATTGGTGCGATACCAGGGATACCAGATCAGCAGTGATGCCACTAATCCGAGTGCAAATTGCCCTAATCGTTGCCACTCACGCCGCCCCAAAATTTCTCCCAATACCCACAGCATCGGCACTAGCATAAACAGCAGCGCCGTTTGCTTCGTCATTAACGCCAACCCTAGAGTGATGCCAAATAAAATGGCAAGCAGCCAAGGAAGGAAAGCGGCGAAGAGCAGGGGAGATGAGTTTTGGGCGATCGAATGCGAAGTCAGGGATTCGCGGAGGGAGTCTGAGGAAACAGCAGACGTAAGCGGAGAAGCGCCAGGAGGAACTATTTCATCAAGGGTGACAAGTTTTACTTCATCTGGCTCTACAAGGTTTGATTCGCCCTGCTCTTCAAGGGACGGCTCTTCAAGGGACGGCTCTACGGTGGATGACTCTTCAAGAAACGGCTCTTCAAGGGACGGCTCTTCAAGGGACGACTCTTCAACCGACAGTTCCCTGTTTTTTTCCTGTCGCCGATTCACTCCTCTCCATAGGGTGAGGCAGGTAAAACACAGCGTCACCATGGCGGCTAGCGGATAATCCAGCAGAAACTCTAGTCGCAATTGATAAAGGCTCGGCATTAGGGTGCTGAGAATTGCCGCCCATAACCCGACTTTCCAAGTAAACAAGACTGTGCCCAAGGTGTAGACGGCTGCCAGCAAGATGGCGCTGTAGAGCAGCATGACCCAAAAACTTTGGTCGATGCCCGTGCCCAATACATTCAGGAAGGGCACCGTAGAAATGTAGAAAAAGGGTGGAATTTTGCTGGATAGAAGCCACAAGTCAGTCCACCAACTGTCGGAAAACCAGTCAGGGGGAGTGGCGAGGGCATTCCAGTAGGTTAAAGCGCCTGTAAGGTAGTCTGCTTGATCCCAGGAAGGCATGGATTGGTCGATCGCTAACCAGGTGCGATCGACGGCTGCACCGAGCAGCCAAACGCTACCTAAAATCGGTAGCCCTTTCAGCCAAGCGTGGCGCGTTTTATCTGGAAGTTGCTCTGCGGAATCTTGACCCAACACCCGTTCTATCCGACTACCGCAACGACTTTTTCATCTTAATATGAGAAATTCCGGCTTCCTCAAATGGGGTTCCTTCGGGTTGAAACCCCAGCCGTTGATAAAATACTTGCACCGATTGTTGGGCATTCATGCAGACTTCTGTTGCCTGTTGTGCGATCGCGAATCTAAAAGTATACTCCATCAACCGTTTCCCAATACCTTTTCGTCGGGCTTCGGGCAATACGGCAACCCGTTCTACCTTGGCAATTTGCGGCGTGAGCCAGCGAATGCGAGTTGTGCCCACTGGCTTTTCATTCAAATATGCCAACAGATGGGTGGATGTTTCGTCTTCGCCATCAAACTCCAAGGCGGGATCAACGCCTTGCTCGACTTGAAACACCCAATATCGGATCTGATGCACTTGCGGCAGATCATCGGGCAGAGTTGCCACTCGAATGATCAGATCATCCATATCAATACTCCTTATCAAATTGTGGATTTCCCTGAGTTCAGGGGCACTCTAGCCTTAATCCTCTAGTGAGGATATTGATTTATTGAAGGCAGCATCAGGCTGCAATTTTTGGGTGCCCATGGTAGAAGAACGCGCTTTCTGGCTGGCAATGTCTGGAATTGATGGCATTGGTTCTATTTCACTCCGACGCTTACACAAACATTTTGGCTCCTTAGCTGCGGCTTGGGAGGCGTATCCCGCTGATTTGCTGGAGGTGGAAGGCGTTGGGTTGCAAACTGCGGATGCGATCGCTACGGCGCGGCGGCAAATCCAACCCGCAGAACTATTGCAGCAGCATGAACAGGCAAACCCGACGTTTTGGACTCCCGGCGATCGCGACTATCCCGGACTACTGCTAGAAACCCCCGACCCGCCCCCAATGCTTTACTATCGCGGCATCGTGGAACCACTAGAACTAAGTGGTGTGACCCCGATGATTGCGATCGTCGGCACCCGCAACCCCTCCGATTATGGCAGGCGCTGGACGCGGCGGATTACGACCACCCTTGTCAAGCATGGCTTTACCATTGTCTCCGGCTTAGCGGAGGGAATTGACACCGAAGTGCATCAGAGTTGCATTGAAGCGGGTGGACGGACGATCGCGGTTTTAGGTTGCGGCACGGATGTTATCTATCCCTGGAGCAACCGAGGACTGTACCAAAAAGTGATGCGGCAGGGATTGATCGTGAGCGAACACGCCGCTGGCACCCAGCCTGATCGAATGTTTTTTCCGCGTCGCAACCGCGTGATTGCCGGGTTGTGTCGCGCCACCTTGGTGATGGAGGCTCCAGAAAAATCCGGTGGGTTAATCACCGCGCATTACGCCAATGAATATGGTCGCGAGGTCTATGTGCTACCCGGCAGTTTGGATAATCTCAAGGCGATCGGCTGCCTCAACCTGGTTGAGCAAGGCGCGCACTTGATCTTAGGCGAAGATAAACTCATTGAAAAACTAGGAATGTTGCCCCAACTCGATCGCCCTGCTGCCACCGCTCAATCCGTTATTCCCCTCAACCTGCCGCCCGAACTGCAACAAATTTTGTCAGCGATCGCCGAGTCCCAATCCTCCAACCCAGAAGGCGTTCCCCTCGATTTGCTCGTCCAAAAAACCGGACTCGCCCCCGGCACAATTCTCGGCTCCCTCACCACTTTAGAAATGCAAGACTTGATTACAGCTCTGCCCGGAATGCGCTATCGATCGCAATGATAGGGAATACAGTACAACCACAAATCACCGCGATCGCCAGTCGCTTTCAACTTTTTGAATGCCTTGAATGTGCCACTGCCATTCGCCAGTTTCTCGTGAAACAAGGCATTTCCGGTAGTCAGGTGACGCTATTTACGGGCAGCGTTAAAAATCCCCTCTGCAATATCTACCACGAACGGCTCCAACAAAATATCTCTGTCAACGGACGACACACCGCGATCGCCGTTGAAATCGCTGGACAAGAACTGATGTTCGATAACCTCAACCCTGAGGGAATTTCCAAAGTAAACTGGATGAGGGATTTCTACTGTCCAATCCAGGATTTTGGCGGCAACTTCCAGATTACGGAAACAGCGTTCTGAGCAGAGGCGACCCATGATTGACCTATATGAGCTAATTCGCAATATTGAAAAGCGCCCTGCTATGTATCTGGGACAACCTTCAATCACCCATCTTCAGTCGTTTTTAGCAGGTTACTTCCTCGCACGGCAACAACTGGATATTCCCGAAACCGAACAAGAACATCACTTCTCTGAATTTCAGGTTTGGATTCAGCAAAAGTTCAACATTGGTTCTAGCCAATCTTGGGATAAAGTCATTCTGTTTTTCTCGCAAGACGAGCAGACCGCCCTTAAGCAGTTTTTTATCCTGTTCAACGAATTCTCCAATGCTGTTCCTAATCTTTCCCATCAAACAATACAGACTCCCCTCGCCAGTTGATCGAGATCGCGTTCGTACCGTCCCTTTGAGCAGTTAGAGGGGCGATCGCATTTTTTTTGCCACTCTAAACCGCGATCGCGGCAAAACTGTTGAAATTTGCCGCTCAGTTTGTAGAGTTGTGTGCCTGGGTTTGGGATTTGCGCCGTAGTGTTTTTTTGAATGCGATCGCCCAAATGCCTGGTAATCAAACTACAGAGCCGCGATCGCGCCCTCAAGTTTTTGATTCTGACTTATGAATGTTTCCTGTTTGATAGAAGTAATACCTGTATCGCAACACATCTCAAACCTAATCGAAAACCTTAGGGTGAGAATTCATGATATTTGCCACCCCGGCTTTCATGAATGTGTTGAGAATCACATTAAAATAACCTGCTAGATTCTGAAATCATACGGAAATTTTCTGGATAACTACTCAAAAATGGACAGTACCCGGAAATTTTCTGGATAACTGCCCGTACTGGGGGTTTATACGGAAATTTTCAGTAAATTGAGCTGTTGGGCTGCTTCAATCCTCGGTGGGGACAGTACTCAAATCGCTTCTGCTGAGTACCAAAAGCGATCGCGTTAAGACCTCGCATTACACGAAATTTGTATTGACAACGTAAATATATCCTGCTTACACTACAGGCATGGATGAGTATTTCGTGCTTAACGGCATTACTTTCGTCTGGAACGACGAAAAAGCCAGGATCAACCCAATAAACCATGATGGTGTTACATTTCAGCAATCCGCAGAAGCTTTCTTCGATCCACTGCTTGTGGTTATTAATGCTAGTCGTAATGATGAGGCGAGAGATGCTGTCATGGGTCTAGATCGGCGTTGGAACCTGCTACACGTTGTCTTCATTGAGTGCGAAAACGACATCATTCGGATCATCTCGGCTCGGAAAGCAACACGTAAGGAGCGGGAATATTATGAAAGCTGAGGCGTTAAGAAAACGGTTGGATAGGAATCGCCCAATGACAACGGTTACAATTCGGATGCCCGAAGATGTCATTGAGGATTTGAAGCGAGTTGCACCATTGCTTGGTTTCTCTGGGTATCAACCTCTAGTGCGGGCTTATATTGGGCAGGGCTTACGGGCTGACTTAGAGCGTTTAGAAGGCGATACGATGTCTGCATTGATTGCCAGTCTAAAGCGTCATGGTGTCAGTGATGAAGTGATTCAAGAGTCACTAGGCGAAGTTAGTGGGCATTAGTTTGAGCTTTAGTTGCAGCCAGCATCCCCACAATTCAAATGCAATGGACGGACTGCAATGCTTTCTGATCCGTTTTTAATTGGTCGTCGCCGCTGATTTGGGATGTTAGCTAGTTGAGGTTAAGTGGCTTGAGTAAGAATGCTGCCCGTTAAGATTTCTTACAGGTCATCGCCCTCCTTTTCGCCCAGTAGTCTAAACTGCGATCGCTTTTGATGCTGCATCCATATTCGTCGAATCTACGGTTCTAGCAGCTTTTCTAGAATGGTGTAAATATCTTTCTTATCGCCCTCTTTGCGCCGACCAATTCCAACAATCATTACTAAAACTCGTTGTCGCTCCACTTTGTAGATGATGCGGTAACGCTGTCCGACTGCTCGAATACTGCGAAATCCTGTAAGACTATCGATGAGTGCATCGATGAGTGCTTTGCCTTGTTTTTCAGGATCGGCTTTAAGCTGGTCGATGCGTTGGTTTTAGACCGACCGGAGGTCATCGCGAAGTTTTTCCTGCTCTCGCCGATCTTTCACGGCAGCTAACATTTCTAGGGCAAGGGGCGTGAGTTGAATGTCATACGGTGGGGTAGATTCGTCGCTCATAGCCCAAGCTGTACTTTGGCGTTCTCCCATGAAATAGTATTGCTTTGCTCGACTTGGGCGATGCTTTGGCGCAATTGGGTGACAAATTCAGTATCGGTAAGGATATCAAGGGTTTCGAGCAGTTCAGTCAGGTGGGTGTAGCTGAGCGCGGCAATGACGGGAACGCCATCCTGGGTAATGATGATAGGTTCGTTGATCAGTTCGCTGGGAAAGTCGGGAAGTTGTTGTTGTGCTTGGGCGATCGTTAAATGTTTGGGCATGGGATGAAGCATAAACAACTGGATTTACTCTAACACCGACTCTAAATCACCAGCGGTTGATGAAGCTTAGCGGGTCGCAGCCAAACCGTTAAACTTTGCCGTGCAGTTTGTAGGGTTGTGCGTCTGAGTTTGGGATTAGCACCGTATAGGTTTTTTCTTTTGAATTGCGCTTCAGTCGGTGAAGATTAGTCGAGAGCCTATTTGCAAGAAATTTATCTGTATGGCAATTACCTTTGGAAGAAAAACCATAGTTCAGATTATTTTTAGATATTTATTGGCTACGTAATGGCGTGTCTCCTAAACTACTGATATAACTGAGGAAGCTACGCAAAATAAGAACAAACGCACTACAGGCTATCATCCTATGTATCTTAAGACAGTTTTCATTCGCTTTTATAAGTCCTTCAATGATGACTTCTTGAGAAAAAATGATAGTAAGGCGAAGCCTGAACCCTGGGAGAAAATAGGTGAGGTTTTTTGCCCATATATTAAAGTTCCTATCGAGAACAAGATCACAACCATTGTTGGTGCAAACGAATCTGGCAAGTCCCATTTGCTAAGTGCGATTAAAAAGGCTATATCCGGAGAGAGAATTGAGCGAAGTGATTTCTGCCGTTATTCACCTTTTTTTACAGTCAAGCGGAATGAGTTGAAATATCCTGACTTTGGTACTGAATGGGCTGGGTTCTCCAATTCTGAAAAAATAAACCTAAGAAAAATAATAGAGATACCCGAAAATATCATTTTTGATCGAATTTTTATATTTCGGCAGAACATTCATCAGCTGACGGTGTATTTACCTGAGAAGGGAGACTACAGACCGTATAAAGTTTCAGAACAGCAGGGAATTGATTTGCAAAACTTGCTTCCTGCAATACTTGAAATCAAGTCTGATGTTGCGCTGCCACCTAGTGTGCCTATCAAGATACTAGCTGAATTAGATCAAGAAAAAAATTTAGACATCCGAAGATTTGAACTTTTAGGTCGAAAACAAAGAAATGAAATTATAGATGCGCTTGATGACTTTAGTGATAATCCTGAGCTAGTTACTAAAGTTCGTTCTATAGGTGGTGGAAATATAGAACAAGTGGATTCTAAAGCAATTCAACCATTAAAATCAATCATCGCAGCTTTAGATGATGTAGATTCTTACTATGAGACAAAAGAGAAAGAGTTTGAATTAGCTTATAAATTAATTTGCAAAATTGCTCAAGTTGATTCAAATGCATTACTTGACTTAGCCAAAGCAATTAAAGATGGGATGCAGGGCTATGCCAACGGGATTGTTGAAAAAATCAATCGTCAACTATCTAGTCATTTAAACTTTCCCAATTATTGGGTGCAAGATCGTAACTTTTGTCTAAAAGTCATGGCTAGAGACTATGACTTAGTTTTTACCATAACGGATCGAACAGGAACTGAATATTCATTTGATGAGAGAAGTCAAGGATTACGATACTTTCTTAGCTATTACATTCAATATCGATCTCATGAACCTCATCCAAATAAATCTGAAATTTTATTAATGGATGAACCAGATGCTTACTTGTCTAGCCAAGCCCAACAGGATTTACTGAATGTATTTGACCTATTTGCAAATCCTAAACCTGGTTCTCACTTATCCCATCCAATTCAAGTGGTTTATGTGACTCACTCCCCTTTTCTGATCGACAAGAACCACGCTGAGCGTATTCGAGTTCTGAAGAAAGGAAATGAGGATGAAGGAACGCGAGTTGTTAACGACGCTGCCAGAAATCATTATGAACCTTTGAGATCTTCGATTGGTGCTTACGTTGGAGAAATGGCTTTTATTGGTAATTGCAATCTAATGGTTGAGGGTCTATCTGATCAAATTCTTATTGCAGGGGCTACAACCTATCTTCGCTTAGAAAACCCTCTTAACAATCTAGAAAATTTAGATTTAAACCAAATTACTATTGTTCCGGCTGGTTCAGCATCACATATTCCCTATTTAGTTTATTTAGCTCGTGGTCGAGATGTTGAACAACCGGCAGTAATTGTTTTATTAGATAGCGATAGTAGCGGTAATGAGGCTAGAAAGCAATTATTAGGTAAAGGTGGGCAACACAGAAGACCCTTACTTAAAACTCAATTTATTCTTCAAATTGGTGATCTTAAAGAAGATTTTCATTTGACATCTGAAAATGCAACTACAAAGATTGAAATAGAAGATATTATTCCATTGTCAATCTGTATACAAGCAGCAAAGTTTTACCTGCAAGAATTTCTTAAAATAGAGGAAACAGAGTTTTCTTTTCTAACGGAAGATTCAATTTTCAGTAAGATTGCCGATCAAACAGTTCTTGATGCTATACAAGAAGTATTATCAGAGTCTCCTGATAAAGATTGGCAAATTAATAAAGTTGGCTTTGCTCGTAATGTTATTCGAGTGGTTAACGAATGGTCGCAAGAATCGGACTTGCCAAGTTATCAACTTGATGCAGTTCAAGTTTTCACAAAAAACTTCAAGGCTTTGTTTAAGAAACTAAACGCCATGCAACGTCGTGCCCAACAGGAATTGACAGATGAACGCTTGTCTCAAAAGATAGCGCGGCGTAAAAAAGACTTCAATGCACTTCATCGTATTTCTGCGAGGCGTGAAGATGGAGTCATATTGCTTGATGAAATTGAGAGTATTTTAGAGAGCAATGTAGACAATGATTCAATTAAGGAAATTGAAGCGATTAAGCTTACAACTCAAGACTTGCGCCGGCATTACAACCTTGACAAGGATATGAATAAGGAGATTGATGACTACACTGGATTTCAAATGGGCTTAGAGAGAATTAAATATGCAGGATTGCTAGCGAGTCAAGAAGAAACTATTGAGGAGCCTCAACTAAAAGAAAAACCCGAAGAGATTCAAATGGATGAGACTGCCGTAAACGGAAAAGCTCAAGTAGGTGACAAACAAAATCCTGCTGAACCCATCAAACCTACTGAAGTTTCTGACACTTCTGCAAAATCCAACCTGAGAAAAAAGCCTGATCTACGCAAATAGCGTCTAGATATAGCTATGAGTATCCAAAGTCTAAACCGCGATCGCGTCTGGAATTGCGCCTTGCATTCGACCGAGCCAAGTGATCAGGTTGTCGAGTTGCTGGTCGGCGTTGAGGATGGCTAACCCGCGAACGGTGACTTTTCCGGGGGTGTAGACAAAGCGGGAATGGAGATGATCGGGTAGGTTGGCTTTGAGCAGGTTCCAGGCGGGTTCTTCCATCGGTGTTTCCATGACGATGTGCTGGGTGCCTTCGGGTTTGATGCGGGAGAAGCCGAGTTTTTTGCCCAGTTGCTTCAGTTCCACCACGCGGATGAGTTGCTTCGCGGCAACGGGAATGGCACCATAGCGATCGCTCCAGTCGGCGGAAATTTGGGCAAGTTCTGGGCGGGAGTTGGCAGAGGCAACGGCACGATAGGCGCTCATCTTTTGGTCTAAATCGGGAATGTAGTCGGCAGGGATGAAAGCTGTGAGATTCAGATCGATTTGGGTGTCATCGACTTTCGGAATTGCTTGACCACGAATTTCCTGAATTGCCTCTTGCAACATCTCGACGTAGAGATCAAAGCCGATCGCGTCCATTTGACCCGATTGTTCGGCACCGAGCAGATTACCCACCCCGCGAATTTCCATATCGCGCATGGCAAGCTGATAGCCAGAGCCAAGCTGAGCAAACTCTTGAATGGCGCGCAGCCGTTGACGGGCAGTGTCTGAAAGTTGGGAGCCTTTGGGATAAAACAGCCAAGCGTGGGCTTGAATCCCGGCTCTGCCGACCCGTCCTCGAAGCTGATACAACTGGGACAAGCCGAATCGCTGGGCATCTTCAATTAAAATCGTGTTGACGCGGGGAATATCCAGCCCCGATTCAATGATGGTGGTGCAGAGGAGGATTTCGGCTTCGCCTTCGCTGAAGGTGAGCATGGTGGATTCTAGTTCCGCTTCCGGCATTTGACCGTGGGCGATCGCCAGTCTGGCACCCGGCACCATTTCGTGGATACGCGCTGAGATTTCCTCGATTCCCTCAACGCGGGGCACCACATAAAACACCTGTCCGCCGCGATCGAGTTCTTGGCGAATCGCCGATCGCATGACTTCCTCATCGTAGGGTGATAGGTGGGTTTTGATCGGGCGACGGGAGGGCGGCGGTGTGGTAATCAGGCTCATTTCGCGCACTCCCGACATCGCCATATAGAGCGTCCGGGGAATCGGCGTGGCGCTGAGGGTGAGCACATCCACTTGGGTTCGCAGGGATTTGATTTTTTCTTTCTGGTTCACGCCAAACCGCTGCTCTTCATCCACCACCAGCAAGCCCAAGTCGCGAAACTCTACGCCTTTCCCTAAAAGCTGATGGGTTCCCACCACAATATCCAGTTCTCCCGTTTTTAATCGCTGCAAAATCTCTTTGCGCTCCTGGGCAGTGCGAAACCGGTTCAGCAGACCGACCTGCACGGGGTAGGGCGCAAATCGTTCCTTAAAGGTGTGATAGTGCTGCTGGGTGAGAATGGTAGTGGGAGCCAACAGCGCCACTTGTTTGCCAGCCGTGACCGCTTTGAAAATGGCGCGAATGGCGACCTCGGTTTTGCCAAAGCCGACATCCCCACACACGAGCCGATCCATGGGGCGATCGCTCTGCATATCCTGTTTCACATCCTGCACGGCTTTCAACTGATCGGGCGTGGGCTGATACGGAAACGAGTCCTCCATTTCCTGCTGCCAGGGCATATCTGCGGGAAACGTGAAGCCAACCTGCTGAGCGCGATGGGCATAAAGCTGAAGCAAATCCACCGCTACTTTTTTGATGGCTTTGCGGACTTTTGCCGTGGTACGTTCCCAAGCTTTACTCGACATTTTATTCAGTTCTGGGGCGCGATCGCCTGCTGCCCGAAAGCGCGACAGCGCATTCAACTGATCTGCCGCCACCCGCAGCAAGCCATCGGCATACTGAATCACCAAATATTCGCGGGTTTCATGGTTGATCACTAGGCTTTCTAGCTTGATAAATTTGCCAACGCCATGACTGCGATGCACGACGTAATCTCCCGGTTGCAGCTTATTGGGATCAACCTGCTTGGAGGCTGCACGTCGTCTTTTGCGAACGTAGTTGGGTGTGGTTAGGGTGTGCTGTCCAAAAAATTCGCGATCGGTGACCAGCACCAGCCGAAACGTAGGCAGAATAAAGCCTTCTAGTTCTGCCAAGCCAGAATACTTCACCGCCACGGGCACGTGTTGGGTTTTCAGCTTGTCGATCGCCAAATAATCTCGTGGATTGGGCACAAACTGCGCCGGGCAGTCGTGCTCTTGCAGCAGTGAAACCGATCGCGACGGTTGCGCCGATATCAGCCACACCGAAAACCCGCGATCGCGTTCATCCCGCAGGATTTCGGCAAGGCGACCAAACTGGTTGGGAATGGCAGGAACGGGGCGACTGGCGAGGTTAATGGGGGAGTTTTGAGTTTTGTTAGCGTTAGCGGCGCTTTGCGCTTTTGAGTTTTGAATGGGTTCTTCGGCAAGCTCGGAAAGGTAAAGGCGATCGAACTGCTCTACTTCGGCGAGAGATTCGGCAAAGGTGCGGTGCGTTTTGAGAAAGGTGAGGGGCGAGGTTGGGGGTGTAAGTGCCTCCATTTCGCTCACTTCGGGAACTTCAAACTCCGCACGCTGGACTCCCTCTCGCCAGTTTTCCTCCACGTGTTCAAACCAGCGATCGCTATGTGCCTCACACTGATCGGGTTCATCTAGGGCAATCAAAATATTGTCGGGCAAATAATCCAGCAGGGAAGCGGGATGCTCAAAGGCATAGCCCAAAAAGCGACGAGAGCCTTCCAAAAACTGCCCTGACTCAAAGGCTTCTCGATCGGGATCGGATAAATGGGTTTTGACTTGTTCGGTGCTTTCGGGTGAAAGGTTTGCCTGAATAATGGGGGCAAATTTGGTCGGGGTAATTACAATGCGGTCAATACGATCTAAGACCGTTCCTTCGGCACCCAGACTCGATCGCTGGGTGGCTGGGTCAAACTCGCGCAGTTGATCCAGTTCATCGCCAAACAACTCCAACCGCACGGGCAGTTCAGATGCTACCGGAAATACATCCACAATGTCTCCCCGGCGGCTCCACTGTCCTTCGGTTTCCACCAAATTCACGCGATCGTAGCCCAATCGCGCCAACTCATCCGCCAACTTTCCCAGATTTAACTCTGTCCCTTTTTGCAGCGTCAAACAAAAAGACCGAAAAACCTCCATAGGGGGCAGATGCGGCTGAAGCGCCCGTTCCGTCGCAACGATCGCATAGAGGGGCGTGGGCGATCGGGAACTAGAGTCTAGAGACTGACCATTTTCGGTGCCCGGTGCCCGGTGCCCTGATCCTTTCTCCACCAAATCAGCCAATACCTGCATTTGTCCCCAGACGATTTCTGCTTCTGGATCAAATGGCTCGTAGGGCGAGGATTCAGACGTGGGGTAAAAATTGACGGTTTGCCAACCCATCGCTTCTAGTTGAGCCGTCCACCGTCCGGCTTCTTCTAGCGTGGCAGTGACGACAAGCAAGGGGCGCGAGTCTGCTTGCGCCAAGGCAGAACTGACTAACCCTTTCGGCAGCCGCGATGCTCCGGTCAGTTTTAAACATTGCTGATGCTTCAGCCTGCTCAGCAGTTCGGAGGTGAGGGGCGATCGCCCTAAAGCACGAGGAATCGAAGACAGCGCCATAAACTCTGCAAAACCAGACAAGAGAGACAATCATTGTATCTTTACATTCCAGAAATCTGCTTGAATCCTGAATCTCCCGTCTTCTGAGAGTAGAAGCGAACACACCAATGCGCCTTACTCTGGTTGAATGCAGCCAAACAAGCAACAAGAGTTTATAAAGTCCCCTTAAAAATCCTGCTGCTTTCCAAAAACTAATGTTTTCATCAAAAGTGGGAATACTAAACAGCAACAGCCTCCAGCTTAGATCCCTTCGTTTAAAAAAGTCCGACAGCCACCGGCAGGATTCTATATGCCCCAAAATCTCAATCGAACTGTAAACAGTGACCCATCTTCAACTCAGCCCTTAGGGTTATGGCAGCAAATTGCAGAAGATTGGGTTGCCCACGGGCGCGATTGGACGAAACCCGGCTTTCGCGCGATCGCCGTTCACCGCTTTGGCGTGTGGCGGATGGGTTTATCGTCAACGCTCCTACGCGCCCCTTTTAGCGTGCTATATCGAATGCTATTTCGCAAAGTGAGAAACACCTATGGCATTGAATTGCCCTACACCGCTCAGTTAGGTCGCCGGGTAGTCATTGAACATCAAAGCGCGATCGTCATTCATGGATATTGTGAAATTGGCGACGATAGCATCATCCGTCAAGGCGTGACCCTCGGAAATCGTTATTTGGAAAAACCCTTGGAAGCACCTAAGCTTGGAGCACGGGTGAATGTGGGTGCTGGCGCAAAAATTTTTGGGGCAGTGACGATTGGCGACGATGCTAACATCGGTGCCAATGCAGTGGTTTTAATCGACATCCCCGCTGGAGCAACGGCAGTGGGCATTCCTGCCAAAATTATTAAGACAAAACTAGCCGTTCCCTCGGAGAGTAACTTGACTGAAAACATAGATATTGGAGTGATCCAAGTTGTTTGATCGAATAGGTTTCCTTGATTTCTGTAAATTGATCGCCTCCACTGACTGCTGTCTTAGTCCACTGTCCCTTTGTGAGTAACGCTATGTCTGCTGAACTTCAGATTGAAGATACAACTCGTTTGCTGATTGTCATAGTCAATTATCGAACTGGCTCCCTTGTGGTGGATAGTTTGCGCTCTCTTGAAGATGAAATTCAATCCGTTCCGGGAACAAAAGTTGCTGTTATTGATAATGATTCGGGCGATGACTCGGTGGAAAAAATTGGTCAGGCGATCGCGGCTGAAAACTGGCAAGATTGGGCAACTCTTTTCCCCTCTAAGCTCAATGGCGGCTACGCCTATGGCAACAATTATGCGATTCGTCCTGCCCTTGAAACTGCCAATCCACCCGACTATTTTTTGCTGCTCAATCCAGATACACAAGTGCGCCCCGGTGCCCTTAAAGCCTTAATCGATTTTATGGAGCAGCATCCCGAAGTAGGCATTTCAGGCAGCAGTTTTGAAGAAGCAAATGGTAAACCGTGGCCCTATGCATTTAGGTTTCCCAGCTTTTTTAGCGAGTTAGATTCAGGGCTGCGGCTTGGCGTGGTCTCCAAGCTGTTGTCAAAGTGGATTGTGGCTAAAGTGATGGACAATCAGGAGGAGCAAATCGACTGGGTGCCCGGTGCCAGCATGATGATCCGGCGGCAAGTGTTTGAATCGATTGGATTAATGGATGAAGGATACTTTCTCTATTTTGAGGAAACCGATTTTTGCTTGCAGGCGCGGCGTGCAGGCTGGACTTGTTGGTATGTGCCCCAAAGCCGAGTCATGCATATTTTAGGGCAAAGTACGGGAGTAACCGCCACTAACCAAGAGCCTAAACGCCTTCCTCAGTATTGGTATGATTCTCGTCGGCGCTATTTTCTCAAAAACCATGGCTGGTTTTATACGGCACTGGTAGATATTGGACGGCTCAGCGGTTACAGTCTGTGGCGAGTACGGCGGGTGTTGCAGCAAAAGCCAGACACCGATCCCCCAAAAATGTTGCAAGACACGTTTCGCAATAGCGTATTTTTAAAGCAAGGCATTCCTTGCCAGAAAATTCCTAGCATCTAGGGGGACACTCTAAATCAACCCGATGAATTCTTCGCTTTCAGTGATTATTCTTGCCGGAGGGCAAAGTTCTCGCATGGGTCAAGACAAGGCGCTGATTGGGGTGGAAGGTATCCCGCTCCTACAGCGAACCTGTGCGATCGCGGTGCAGTGCGCGTCCCAGGTATGGGTTGTCACGGCTGCAAGGAGAGATTACTCCAAGATTGTGCCCGATCGCTGCGGTTTAATCGAAGAAACGCTTTTACCCGGTGACTCTAAGCCGCAGGGACCGTTAGTCGGTTTTGCCCAAGGGTTGGCGCAGAGTCAAGCGTACCTTAAAACAGAATGGGTGCTGCTGCTGGCGTGTGATTTGCCTAAGCTCAATCCGGTGATTCTGCAAAGGTGGACGCTGCAATTATCCCAGGTTAGCGACGCAATTGCCCTGCTGCCCAAGGGCAAAAAAGGGTGGGAACCTTTATGTGGTTTTTATCGAACTGATTGCTTACCCAGCTTGACTCAGTTTATTCATCGCGGCGGGCGATCGCTTCAGGCGTGGTTAGCTCAAGTCTCAGTCCAGGCAATTCGGTTTAGCGATGATCTAGATGAAAAACATCAAGAACAGGCAATGCTATTCAACTGCAACACTCCAGAAGATTTGCTACAAATTAGTTAAAACTGCTGCTCCAGCAAACTCATTTGTTGCCACCAACGATTTAGCGGGAAATAAACAACAGGTGCCCAAAGACTGCTAAGAACCGCCGATCCTAAGGCGATGAGTTGGTGATAAGTCCAGATTTCTACCAGCGATCGCCCTCCTTGGATACTGTACTGAATAGCGGTTACGGTTTCTGCCATCACTGCCATCGCGAAGGCAATTAAGGCAACTGAAATAAAATCTTCTCGAAGATAGCGCTCTTTTCTCAACCGAGCCGTCAGCATCCCTACCAACACTAGGCTAATGACGTGAGTGGGGGTATGGGCGGTCATGCCATCTTGAATTAGCCCTAATGCTAACCCCGCCAATGCACCTTGCAATACAGAGCGCTTTACACTCCACGCTACCACCCAAATGAGTAGCCAGTTGGGTCCGATCCCGGCGACCTCCATTCCGGGTAGCCGCGTTGGTGAAATCAGCAAACAGAGTAAAACGGATGAAGCCGTTACCGCACAATTAACTGCTACGCGGGCGATCGGGCGATCTTCTAATCGCTCAAATAAAGACTCATTTCTCATAATTGAGGCTCTATTGATTCAGATTGGACAGGCATAGACCCATCTAATTTTTCCTTTGATTGCCCCGTATCCGAGGGCGTAAATTGAGCCGATGGCTGACGAGGATACACCACCGCCCACTCTAAAAAGCTAATAGGAGTCGATAGCTCAATCACGGCTTCAGGAGCCGGACTTTTGTTGAGGTTTACTGACTGGACTCGCCCAATGGGTAAGCCCGCTGGAAATAGCTTGCTTAAGGATGAGGTCGTAATGACATCGCCTTGGCGCACGTCAGGAACCTTGTCAAAAAACTCCATGATTGCCCGATTAGACGTTTGCCCCCGCACATATCCCATGTTACGGCTACGGCTGACCGTGGCTCCCACGCGGCTAGAGGGATCACTCAACAGCAGAACACGACTGGTGTGGGGGGTCGCAGAAATGACCCGTCCAACCACTCCGCCGGGAGCCATCACAATGGAACCGGGTTGAACCCCGCCTTGAGTGCCTCGCCCTAAGATGAGGTGTTGCCACCAGTGATCGGCACTCCTGCCTACCACGGGGGCGGTCACGTGGTTTTTTGGGGTTTCGGCAATGTAGCCAACCAGCGATCGCAACTGCTGATTTTGACTTTCCAACTCTGTCAAACGCTGTTTTAGCTCTTGAGCCTGAGCATTTTCTAAGGCAGCCTTGCGCTCCAAATTAGGCTGAAAGGGGAACGCTAGTAGCCCATAGGCTTCATATAAAACTGCGCCCTCAGTCTGACGTAAGAAAACGGCAGAGCCTAGGGCTAGACTCGTTAAGATGATTGGTAAGCGGTGACGATCCCACCATCGGCGCAACGTAAACATGGGATAAATAAGTTGGCGAAAAGGCTGTATCACCCTGCTAAATCAAAATCAATCCTTCCTTGCAATCAGAAAATTGAATGGGGATTGAGTTTTCAACTAGAGGTTAGAAATTGCGAGAGCGACCACTAAACACTCGTTCAAGCTGCTTAAAGTTTTCCAATACCCTACCAGTGCCCAGCACGACACAACTGAGTGGATCAGCCGCTACATGAACGACAATGCCTGTTTCGTGGCTAATTAACGTATCTAGTCCTTTGAGTAAAGCGCCGCCGCCTGCGAGCATAATTCCGCGATCGATAATATCTGCGGCTAATTCGGGAGGAGTTCGTTCTAAGGTGCGCTTAACCGCATCCACAATCACCGAAAGTGGCTCTGCCATGCTTTCACGAATTTCAGCACTTTTGACCGTCACTGTTCGAGGCAAACCCGATAACAAGTGCAACCCGCGTACATCCATTTGAAGATCGTCATCAATAGGATAAGCAGACCCAATGGTAATCTTAATTTCCTCAGACGTGCGCTCACCGATTACAAGGTTATGAATCTTTTTCATGTAATGAGCGATCGCTTCACTCAATTCATCGCCAGCCACTCGCACAGACTCACTCAGAACAGTTCCCTGCAAACTCAGAACTGCGACTTCTGTGGTGCCGCCGCCAATATCAATAATCATGTTGCCGGTTGGCTCAGCAACGGGCAATCCTGCACCGATCGCCGCCGCCACGGGTTCATCAATCAGGTAAACATCCCGCGCTCCCGCTTGGGAAGCCGCATCCATCACCGCTCGGCGTTCAACCCCAGTGACTCCACTCGGAATGCCGATTACGATACGGGGAGCAACTAATGTTTTTCCTTCGTTAACCCGCGCAATAAAGTGCTTCAGCATCAACTCGGCTGTGTCAAAATCTGCAATTACGCCATCCCGAAGCGGGCGAAGAGCGACAACATTACCAGGAGTTCTGCCTAGCATCCTTTTTGCATCTTCCCCAACCGCCAATGGAACTTTTTCATCTTGATCCATCGCCACTACAGATGGCTCTTGCAGAACAATTCCTTTGCCCGACACGTAGACCAATGTGTTGGCAGTGCCAAGATCAATACCCATATCCCGCGACAGGGAAAAGCGACTGAAAAGACCCACTGTCTCTATGCCTCAAAGAAGGAACAAATTGAATACGATTGCTATGAAGCTAATTGAGGTTGCTATTTAATGGATAGTTTTATTCAAAGCAAATCTTATTATGCTTTGGCTCACCCGTCTAGACAAGATGTTTACTTCTCTTAGGAAAAATTATGCACTCAATCTTAAAAACTAACTAAATCAACCTAAACATAACTAAATTTTTTAAAACCTATACTTGAAAATTCAACCCAGCTAGGCTAGACCAATACTTCAAATCAGGGAGGTATACTGTAACTCATTACAAGTTTGACAATATTCACTCCTTGAGCTTCTCACTTTACATCAAATCTGCCTTTTTATTAAAAGGATTCTAATTCCTTCAGTCGCCAGAGATCGCAAACCGCCTAACACAAACGGTTTCTTCGCTAAAAACAATTGGACAAGACAAGATTATGCCTACCGTTTTTATGCAGTAATCGCCGAAATCTAGCCAAAAATCTCGCCGATGTTCGATTAAAACAGATAACCTTAGATAATGCATTTTCACTTCCGGCAGAATGAATGATGAGTTTGAATGTTGTGACACTGGTAGGTCGAGTTGGGGGAGATCCTGACGTTAAATACTTTGAGTCGGGTAGCGTTGTTTGTAATTTGACATTAGCGGTCAATCGCCAAACTAAAAATAATGACCAGCCTGACTGGTTTAATTTAGAGCTATGGGGAAAGACCGCTGAAGTAGCAGCAAATTACGTTCGGAAAGGAAGTTTGATTGGGATCACCGGCTCACTCAAATTTGACATTTGGAAAGACCGAAATACTGGAGCAGATCGGTCTAAGCCGGTTGTGCGAGTTGAACGGATGGAACTGCTAGGTTCCAAGCGTGACAATGAAGCCGAGGCAGCCGGTAAGGGCGGATATGAAGACGAGTTTTAAAGAGTAGTAAAGACAAAAAGCAGGAAGAACACTGAGGATTGATACCTTTGCTTGTCTAGCTCAAGCCTCAGATTCTACTCTTGTCAATCTACTTAATAACTAATTTGTAACGTTACTGAAGCTTCAACCTGCTGTTCCCCACCGATCACAGGGCTGGGTGCGGCGGCAGCTTTCAGTTCCATTGCGTCGGCTCTAAAAGGGCGTGGAGGTGGAGCAGATGCACTGTTAATTTGAATGCCGACTACATCTTTACGGGTTAGATTAAGAACGCTTAACACGGCATCCGCTTGAGATTGAGCATCTTGAGTCGCTTCTTTTAAGGCTACTTTTTGGGCACCTGCGATCGCGCCTTCAGTCGCCACAAAGCTAACCCCATCCACTCGCGTTGCCCCTGCTTTCACAGCATCATCTAGCAATGTCCCTGCCTTTGTGGTGGCAACCCGAAAACTGACGATGTTGCTAGCGCTATACCCCGTCAGGGTTTGGTTGCCATTGTCATAGCGATAGGTCGGATTCAAGTTGATCCCGGTGGTTTCTAGCTTTTCAACCTTGCGTGATTTCAACAAATCGACCACAGCGTTGGAGCGTTGGGCAACAATTTGTTGCACTTCATTCGCTGTTTTCCCTTGAGCTTCCACCCCAAGCCGCACTTGAGTCAGCGTCGTTTGCACAAATTCAGTGCCGCGTCCACTGACAGTTAAAGTTCGCAGTAGTTTTTCCTGGGCGATCGCCGGCGGGATTACACAAAAGCTGGTGACCCCAAGAGTGATTACTAAAGGTTTCCAAGAGTTCCATAGCCATTGATGAGCCAGCATTAGTGATTTCATTGAGTACCCTCCTCACGGATGAATTAAATTGTTAGGATGCACTCACTTTCGCACTGGCAGACTCATAGATAGGATCTGGTTACAGTTTTGGAACAGAACGTTATGGTAGGGCAAACGCACACCTTTCTTTACAACTTGCGGGAGTGGGTCGGAACTTGGTTCGGAATCTTGGTGAGATACTGGTCATCCCAGCCCGCCTTGAGGCGCTTAGCCCTGTGCCTGGTAGTGTTCTAGATATGTGGATCGACAGGTAGACGGATAATCCAAACTCCTAACGGTTGATGAATAGCCCAATGACTACATCATGCAACTAGATGGACTTGGAAAAGCAAATGGTTTTGCGAGCTAACCGTTTAGTTCTAGTGGGTAAGGTCAGATGTTTGCGCTCGATGGTTTGAGTATTGACTTTGCCAACGGTGTGAAACACGGTTTCAAGATGGCGTAATGCCTCCGGCAGGCTACGCCAACATAAGCCCCCCAACCATCCGTGTAAAACTGGGTAATGCCAAGCGGTTCCAACAAAGCTTTGAGTTCTAGAAGGGCTATGTCTTTGTGATCTGACAACCCATCAGCCAGCACCTGCCCTGTATTATGGTCAAGGACGTGCCACATCCAGCGTTGGTGCTTCTTTGATTGAACAAAGCTCCCCATCTCATCCAGTTCATCTTCTACGTCCTGCCATTGACACAACTGCACGATGGTTTGAGTGGGTTTAATCTCGGACACAGTGGATATGAGTGTGCGTTGTATCGAGTGGAGCACTGTCGGAGTGTAAAAGACCATTATCCCGATCGCTATCTTGAGTGTGGTGAAGCCTTGAAGGGGAACGATAGCGAACCCTATGGGATTCCGGTAATGGACTAGACCTGTGGATTGAGGCTAAATATTCAAGCCAAATTCATAGCGGTTGATGAATAAACCAATGACGACATCATGCAACCAAATTGACTTAGAAAAGCAAATGGTTTTGCGAGCCAGTCGCTTGATTCGAGTCCGTAAAGTTAAATATTTGCGCTCAATAGTTTGAGTATTTGCCTTGCCAACCCTATGAAAAGCTGGCTCCAGATGCCGTAATGCCTCCGGCAGGCTACGCCAACATAAGCGCCCCAGCCATCCGTATAGAACTGCATAATTCCAAACGGCTCCAACAAGGTTTTGAGTTCAAGAAAGGCACTGTCCTGATGATTCGACAATACATACGCCAATACTTCGCCTGTGTGATGGTCAATGGCGTGCCCCAGCCACCGTTGCTGTTGCTTTGAACCCACAAAACTCCACATTTCATCGGCTTCAGCCTCCAAATCTTCCCACTGGCACAGTTTCACGATCGTTTGAGTCGGTTCAAGTTGTGCTAAACGTGCTTCGTTGACGGCTTTCAAGTGACGGTCTTTTTTTTAACGTCTCAATCACCGTGGTGCGGCTAATCTTGAGTACTCGATCGGTATCTGAGATCTTGCACCAGTTTCAGTAAGGGGTTGCCAAGAGAACGAAAATCTGAAAGAAAGGGCGTAGAAATCATTTGAGTTGACGGTTATGGAAACCATCGTTCAGCACGCCCAAGGGCTAGTGTATAGCCTGCTTTG
>JBGSWI010000111.1:0-5979 GCA_041752515.1 Leptolyngbyaceae cyanobacterium
GCAGAAATGCGAATAGGGTAGGGCATACCCGAATTAACGCTTGGGGAGAATCCCACCTCTGGTCTAGAGACTGCAAGGAATCTAGTTTAAGTGGTTTCGCTGAACCAAGAATCCCACTGGCTTAAGCCGTGGGAGTGTCAAGAAGTAGACCTGTTGCCAAAGTCAACAGAATGTCTTTTGGGGGCGATCGCCCTCTTCCCCCAAAAGCGATCGCCCTTTCCCAACAAACCGCGATCGCCCCTCAAAGATTTCGCTACCATTAAAATCCTGGTAGGATGCAAACTCTTCCACCCATCTCCTCGCCGCTCCTATGGAAATTCCCCGCCTTCACCCCGACACAATCGAACAGGTCAAGCAGCGTACTGACATTGTGGATGTGGTGTCGGAGCACGTAGTCTTGCGAAAGCAAGGCAAGGATTTTGTCGGGCTGTGTCCATTTCACGATGATAAATCGCCGAGCTTTTCGGTCAGTCCTGGCAAGCAGTTTTACTACTGCTTTAGCTGTGGGGCGGGGGGCAACGCGATTAAGTTCTTGATGGAATTGGGTAAGCGACCTTTCAGCGATGTGGTGCTGGCGCTGGCGCAGCGTTATGACGTGCCCGTGCAAACCTTGAAGCCAGAGGAACGGCAGGAGTTTCAGCGGCAAGTTTCTCTGCGGGAACAGTTGTATGAATTGATGGCGATCGCGGCAAAATTTTATGAATATGCGCTCTATCAATCGGCAGGCTCGGCAGCGTTGGAGTATTTAGAGGCGAGGCGCGGCTTAAATCGGGCGACCATGCAGCAGTTTCAGCTAGGGTATGCGCCGGGCGGGTGGGAAACTTTAACAGGCTATTTGGTGGAACAAAAGAAATATCCGGTGGAACTGGTGGAACGCGCCGGGTTGATTGTGCCGCGAAAAACGGGGGATGGATATTATGATCGCTTTCGCGATCGCCTGATGATTCCAATCCACGATTTGCAGGGGCGGGTCGTGGGCTTTGGTGGGCGCACCCTCACCGATGAACAGCCAAAATATCTCAACTCGCCCGATACGGAACTGTTTGATAAAGGGAAGCTATTGTTTGGGTTGGATAAAGCCCGTGCCGCGATCGCCAAACAGGATCAAGCTGTGATTGTGGAAGGCTACTTTGATGTAATTGCGCTGCATCGTGCCGGGATTACCAATGCAGTCGCCTCGATGGGCACCGCCCTTAGTTCCGCTCAGGTGCGTCAACTGTTGCGCTACACCGAATCAAAACGAATTCTGCTCAATTTTGATGCGGATAAGGCAGGCACCAAAGCGGCAGAACGGGCAGTAGGCGAGGTGGAAACCCTTGCCTATCGGGGCGATATTCAACTGCGGGTGTTGAACATTCCCGATGGCAAAGATCCAGACGATTTTTTGAAAATCCATGCTGCCAGTGAATACCAGACCTTATTAGATGAAGCTCCGCTCTGGCTCGATTGGCAAATGGAACGGGCGATCGCGAACAAAGATCTGAAGCAATCGGATCAGTTTCAGGCAGCGGTGCAGGCGATCGTCAAACTGCTGGGCAACTTGCCCAGTGCCACCCTGCGAACCCACTACATCCACCGCTATGCCGAGCGCCTTAGCCAGGGAGACTCGCACCTGGTGCTGAGGCTAGAAGAAGATTTGCGGCTACAAGTGCGAGGAGAACGGTGGCACGGGCGATCGCAAAAATGGCAGACTAAAAGCGATCGCAACTTACTAGAAGAAGCCGAAATCCAGTTATTGCGGCTATATCTGTATGCCCCCAAATACCAAGCTGCGATCGTCGCCGCTTTAGAAGAGCGCGACTTGGAGTTTAGCCTTTCTCATCATCGATTTCTCTGGCGACAAATTCAGGACGTGGAAGAGGCAAAAGTTAGGGAGCAGACTATTGGAGAATTAGAAGATACAGCCATTATTCCTGCCGCACATTCCCCAACGCTGCTCACGCTAATTCAAGATCGCTGCACCGACTACCCTGCCGAAATGATGCAGCTTTACTCTTTGTTCCAGCTAGATGAAAAAACAAAACGGGATATTCTGCGCGTAGACCTGACCATTCGGGCGGCGACCGCCTCTATGGAGCGAATTATGTGTGAAAAACGCTGCCGTCATTTTCAACAGCTTTTAGCAGGAACCGATGATGCCAGCGCCCCAGGGCTGGGTCAATACTATTGGCAAAAAATTCATACCGAAAAACGCCGCATTGCCGACCTCGATCGCGAACGCCAAGTTAGCTTTGAAGATCTCGTTCAGGCTCCGTGGGTAGGAGATGGGCAGTAGAAGAGGGAAAGTAAAGTTTTGAATTTTGAGTTTTGAGTTTTGTAAGTCCTTCGGACTGGCTTTGCCAACGCGTAGCGTCTCCGCAGAAGATATTTTGAGTTTCGAGTGTTGTTCGTGTAGCGTCTCCGCAGGAGATATTTTGAGTTTTGAGTTTTGAGTTCGCCCTATCTTCGACGGAGATGCTACGCGAATGTCACCCGATTTTTCCCTAGTCGCACTCCAGGGTTTTCCGCGTTTCTCGCCCCGTTACTGGATTGGTGCCTTTTGCAGTTTTACACAATAAATCATGGGCATCTTGGCGCATCTCCACATCCGTAAAATCGGCTCCGTCAATGATGGCTCCGTCAAACTTGGCATTAAATGCGAATGCGCCTTCTAGCAGGGCATTGGTCAAATTTGCCCGCGAAAACCTCGCCGTATCTAGGGTGGTGGTTCGCAAGTCTGCCCCCGACAGATTGGCGCTATCTAAGTTGGCACTAAAAAAGCTTACGCCGCGCAAATCGGCACCGCTAAAGTTACTTTCGCGCAGGTTTGCCTTCGTAAAACTATTGTCGGTTAACACCTGTCCTGAAAAGTCGGCACCGACTAAAAGCTCTCGATTGTAATCTTCTGCGTGGGCGGGAGCCGTAGCGGAGAACCAAAATCCTGCTCCCACAGAAACGAGTAAAAAAGCTACGCCCAGTGCAGTTATTTGGTTTAGTAAGACGGTGATAGCGTCCCAAGTAGATTGAATAAAGGCTGCTGGGTTGAATCGCTGATTATCCATTGATGTCGCCTAACTGTCTATGAAGGTCATTAACCTGTTTGTTAGGGTAGCGCTAATGTTTTTTGGAAGCATTCAGCGCAAGCCGCTGTGTTTGATCGTAACGGAATCTGTTGACCATCATCAGCCAAACGCTTCAAACTGAAACAGTTGTACAAACTTCACTCATGCCTTCTTCGCCGCGATCGCCATCCAAACGGGCTACATCAACCCTGGGGTCTCTCGGCGAGGATTTTGTGGCTCAGTGGGCAGTCGCGCAAGGCTGGGTCATTCTAGAACAACAGTGGCGCTGTCGATGGGGCGAGTTGGATATTGTGCTGGCGCAGCGATCGTCCACTCTCAATCAATGGGAGTTAGTCGCTTTTGTCGAAGTTAAAACGCGCAGTTCTGGCAACTGGGATGAAAACGGAGCATTGGCGATAACCGCTCAAAAACAGACAAAGCTGTGGCGAACCGCAGAACTATTTTTGAGCGCTCATCCTGAATTGTCAGAGGTGCCTTGCCGGTTCGATGTGGCGTTAGTGCTAGGTCAACGGCTGCGAGGGGAGATCGATCTAGCTCAGGTAGATGGCAAAACTGTGGCGATCGCGTCTGGCTATAAGCTGACCCTGCATGAGTATATTCCGGCGGCATTTGGTTAGTTGAAAAGAGATTCAATGTAAAGTTTTGCCTTAAAACTAGGACGATTTTTAGAAAACTGAGGATAAATATTACAAACTATTACATAGGGACTTGGAGTGTGAACCCAATGCCGCACAATAATTTCGGAAGGTGACTGAGTCCGAAGGTTTTGTATAGCTGTTGCTGAAGATGCCCTAAACATCTGGTTCAGTTATGGAGGTAAAAGCGCGATGCTGATGCCCACTGAACCTTCAAAAGCCTAAGTAACCCCTTTTCAAGCCGACTGTTGGGTTTCTTTAACGAGGCTCAAAGCGTCTCTGACTAGGCTTTGGGTTGAAATCTAGCCTTCCATTTGGGAATCCCCATTTAAACACAATCGGTTCTATTCTTCTGGAGGAATCCATCAATGAGTATTGTCACGAAGTCAATCGTGAATGCAGACGCTGAAGCTCGCTACCTCAGCCCTGGCGAACTCGACCGGATTAAAGGCTTTGTCACCACGGGTGAAAAGCGCCTACGGATTGCTCAAACCCTGAGTGAATCCCGTGAGCGCATCGTTAAGCAAGCTGGCGATCAACTGTTCCAAAAGCGCCCTGATGTGGTTTCTCCGGGTGGAAACGCATATGGCGAAGAAATGACTGCGACCTGCCTACGTGACCTAGATTATTATCTACGTCTCGTAACTTACGGGGTTGTAGCAGGTGATGTGACTCCGATCGAAGAAATTGGTATCGTCGGCGTTCGCGAAATGTACAACTCGTTAGGCACCCCCATTCCTGCGGTTGCTGAAGGAATTCGCGCCATGAAGAACGTGGCATCATCTTTGCTTTCGGGTGATGATGCTTCTGAAGCCGGTGCTTATTTCGACTACATTATCGGCGCAATGCAGTAGAAGGATCGGGTGGCTAGATGCTAGGGGCTAGCAATTGAAAATTGCCTAACACCCAACACCCGACACCTCATACCCATGTATTCATATCCAAGCATTTCGTAAGACTCCGTGATTTAAGGAATTTCAATCATGCAAGACGCAATTACCGCTGTCATTAATTCCTCTGATGTTCAAGGCAAATACCTTGATGCATCTGCTTTGGAAAGACTCAAGGGCTACTTCAACACTGGCGAACTACGAGTTCGTGCAGCTACCGCCATTAGCGCCAACTCGGCTGCGATCGTCAAAGAAGCGGTGGCAAAATCGCTGCTTTACTCTGACATCACCCGTCCCGGTGGCAATATGTATACCACCCGTCGCTATGCTGCTTGCATCCGTGACCTCGATTATTACCTGCGTTATGCGACCTATGCCATGCTAGCTGGCGATCCTTCCATTTTGGATGAGCGCGTGCTAAACGGCTTGAAAGAAACCTACAACTCCCTAGGTGTGCCAATTGCTGCCACTGTTCAAGCAATTCAAGCAATCAAAGAAGTTGCAGCGGGTTTAGTCGGCACTGATGCGGGTAAAGAGCTAGGCGTTTACCTAGACTATATTTCTTCTGGCTTAAGCTAATTGAAAAGCGATCGGCGTAATCATTAGCGACGTCGCTTTTTGTAGGGTTTGGAAGTCTGGAGTGATGATTAGCTCATCGAAGACTATCTTCATCGGCAGATCAGTTTTGATCATCTAGTGTGACTCTTGACTTCCAACCTTGCCTTCAATCAGCCAGAAGTTTGAAACTGTTCAGTTATACGCTTGTCTAAAGTTCATCGTAATTACTTTTTGATATTCGATTTTTAACTTTGGCATTCCTTCCAATCTGCGGTTTTTTGTTTCAGATTAAGATTTTTCAGCCACTCAGGAGAAAGACTTCCATGCGAATGTTTAAGATCACCGCTTGCGTTCCTAGCCAGACTCGTATTCGGACGCAGCGCGAACTTCAAAATACATTTTTTACAAAGCTAGTGCCCTATGAAAACTGGTTTCGTGAACAGCAACGAATTCAAAAAATGGGTGGCAAGATTGTTAAGGTCGAGTTGGCAACGGGTAAACCAGGCGCAAATATTGGGTTAACATAGTTTTTTTGACATCGTTTTTTTGTGGATGACCAAAAGAATGGGATTCAAGCCCCGCTCCTTTAGGACGGCTTTTTGATAGACTGTTGCTAGAGCAAACCTCTTCTCCCTCTGGACTCAAGACACGTTGAACGGCACAAGCCACTACAGCTACGGTGAGAGTAGGCGTAGAGAACGCTGTAAGGGCAATGGTCTAAAATCCAACCTGGAAGCAAAAAACAGTTAATTGCATTGTGGCTTGAATCAGTCGCGGAAGGACATTCTGAGACTTAAAACGGACGATGAGGGCAGGTAAGACTGGTTCGCCAGC
>JBGSWI010000112.1:0-41671 GCA_041752515.1 Leptolyngbyaceae cyanobacterium
TGTTCTTTGAGGGGAATAATCGCGGCATCAATCATCACAGAACGCTCCTCGCAGTCAAGACTGCTCTGAATTCTACGGTTTCTGCTCGATAGTTCCAACCCCGTTCACTCAATTGTTAAGAAACGTATGCGTTTGCCCTAAGGCAAGTTACTTTAGGTAATTTCTAGATGCGATCGCCCTCAGTTTTGCTAAAGTGTCAGGGATATTGCCCGTTGAGCTTAGCGAAACACTCATGGTTGCCCAGAAAACAAAGTCTCCTCTTCTGCTTACGGCTGGAACCGCAGCATTGCTGGTCGCGGGTGGCGGTGGGGCGTATTGGTATTTATCTCAGCCTAAAGCTGCTCCTGAAGATCTGCCCGTGGGTGCGGAGGTGATCCCGCAAGATGCCCTAATTGCCATTTCTGTGACCACAGAGCCGGGGCAATGGCAAAAAATGCGTGAGTTTGGCACGGTTCAAAGTCAAGCGGCATTTGATAAAAACCTGGCAGAGGTGCGCGATCGCGTCCTGACCACTAATGGATTTGACTATCAAAAAGACATCCAGCCTTGGGTTGGGGGTGAGGTTACTGTGGCGTTTTTGGGACCGAAGGCTCCCGTGACTTCTCCAGCGATTCCGCCCAATCAGCAGTCGATTGTCGTGGTGCTGCCGATTCGCGATCCACTCAAGGCAAAGGAAATTTTGGAACAGCCACGCCCCCAAGGCGGCAAGCTGATCAATCGCAGCTACAAGGGCTTTGACATTAAAGAAACTCAAGGGACAACACAGGCGTTTTCGGCAACGGCGATCGATGGGAAGTACCTCCTGGTTACGAACGATCCTAAAGCCACCGATCGCGCGATCGATGCTTACAAAGGAGACGCAACCCTGGCAAAAACTCCGGGCTATAACCAGGCATTGGGTCAAATCAAAGTGCCGCAAGCCTTTGGAAAAGTGTATGTCAATCTGCCTGCGGCGGCAGTGGTGACGGCGGCAAATACCGGGCGATCGCTCTCTCCACAGAACTTGGAGCAACTCCAGCAAAATCAGGGTGTTGCCGCAACTGCGACTTTGGAACCAAAGGGCATCCAGCTTAAAAGTGTGTCTTGGTTAAAACCAGACAGCGCCCGCAAGTTTGACGGTAAAAACACCGCCTCCGTCATGCCGAGTCGCTTACCTGCGGACACGATTGTGATGGCATCGGGCGGCAATTTGAAGAAATTTTGGCAGGATTATAGCCAGGGCGCGGCGGCAAATCCGGTCACCCCAATTAACCCAGAGGTGATTCGGTCCGGGATCAAATCTACGGTGGGCATGGATTGGGAGCAAGATTTTTTGCCCTGGATGGATGGAGAATTTGCGATCGCCCTTGCGGCTGCACCCACAGGGGCTTCTGCCAGTCTGCCCTTTAGCTTGTTACTCATGACGAAAGCCAGCGATCGCCGTGCAGCCGAAGCTACCTTGAAGAAACTGGATGATGCCATGGTGGAGCGCTATAAATTCAAAGTCGAAGAGGCGGATGTTGCAGGCAATCCCGTGACCGCTTGGACAGTGCCCCAAAGCGGAGCCGTGATCAATCGGGGCTGGTTAGATGGAGATATCACGTTTCTTTCCCTAGGCGCACCGATCGCCAGCGCCATTGTGCCTCGTCCGGGGAAACCATTGGCAGACAGTGACGCATTCAAAAAAGCGATCCCCGCTGGGCTAAACCCCAATAATGGGCATTTCTATCTGAACGTGGATGAGGCAATTAATGCCAAAAAGTTTCCTATTTTGCAACTGCCGCCTGGAAATCGAGAACTGGTTGCAGCCGTGCGATCGCTGGGGATTACAGCAGCGGTGAGCGGCGATCGCACCACTCGCTATGATGTATTTGTGGGTCTGCAAAAAGCGGGCAATCCAAAACCGCTGCCTACCCCCACCGTTCCGCCGGTATCGCCAAGCCCGACTCCAGTGGTGCCGCCGCCCCAATAGCGTTCCACAAAAAGATGAGAAGAGTCAAACCCTGTCCGTATTGCAGCCAACATCGTAGGATAGAGAGATAAGAACGATCTGCTTTAAGATTTTTGTGGAGCACACGAAATGGATTTGGTTAAACTGCAAGGCATTTTAGACAATGCTTCTTTTGCAGTCCTGTTTATTACAATGTTGGTTTATTGGGTCGGGGCAGCCTTTCCAAACCTGCCCTACTTGGAAATTGCGGGCACTACTGGAGTGGCGATCGCCAATCTTTGCATGGCGGCACTCCTGGGCGCACGCTGGCTAGAAGCCGGATATTTTCCCCTCAGCAACCTGTATGAATCCCTGTTTTTCTTGACTTGGGGCATCACCACCATGCATTTTGTGGCAGAGCGCATGAGCCGCAATCGCTTAGTCGGCGTGGTCACCGCACCAATATCCATGGGCATTGCGGCTTTTGCCACGTTGACCTTACCCACGGAAATGCAAGCCTCTGCGCCATTGGTGCCAGCGCTCAAATCTAACTGGCTAATGATGCACGTTAGCGTCATGATGTTGAGCTACGCCACATTGATGGTCGGGGCGTTGCTGTCGATCGCGTTTTTGGTCGTCACCCGTGGGCAGGCGGTCGAGCTAAAGGGCAGTTCTGTGGGAACAGGTAGCTACCGCGATCGCAAATATCAACTGCGAAAAGCGGGTGAACCCCTTAGCGAAAGCTTGGGAACAGAAATGACTGCTGCATTTTCTAACAATGGTTCTGTGGCAGTCATGGCACCGCCGACGATCGCGGTCACTCTTTCACCTCAGCGTCTTAGTCTGGCAGACACGTTAGATAATATTAGCTATCGCATGATTGGGCTAGGGTTTCCGCTGATCACCATTGGCATCATTGCCGGGGCGGTGTGGGCAAACGAAGCGTGGGGGTCCTATTGGAGTTGGGACCCGAAAGAAACGTGGGCGCTGATTACTTGGTTAGTGTTTGCGGCGTATTTGCACGCTCGGATTACTAAAGGGTGGCAAGGTCGTCGTCCGGCATTGCTCGCCGCAGCGGGTTTTCTGGTGGTTTGGGTTTGCTATTTGGGCGTGAATTTGTTGGGTAAAGGGCTGCATAGCTACGGTTGGTTTTTCTAAAATGATGGATGAGTTTCAACCTTTGGATAATGATGAAGTGCTGTTTGTCAACTTGGGTCGGGTGTTGATGGCGAACCCGACCTTTAAAGTGGGCGAATTTTTAGATGCGCTGGCACAGGCGATTAGCGATCGCGAAGATGATTGGGTCGAAGAAAACGAAGGCTGGTTTAACGATGGGCTGGACTGTCAAGCTCTGCGGTTTAGCGGTCAAGGTTGGCAGCGCGGTCGAGTTCGGATTCGACTAGAATTCTTGCCAGATAATCCAAAAGCGCGGTTGCCTGAGCGACGCATGAGTGAACAGCCTCGTCGTCTAGGGAGGTTAGAGCCTCGCTCTGATTCTCCTCCTCGGCTGGATCGCGATGACATATACCAGTCAGGGCGATCGGAACCAAACCTGGAAGACTTTTACGGCAGTCCTGATGATGATTATTAGCCCCTAGATTCTCCTAAATGAGTCATTTCGTTGCAGAAAATTCTCTTCCTGCTTGGACCGTTCTGCACGCTCATTTGCACAAAAGTCTTAAAAAAAGGCTCTGGTTACCCCAGGGATCGCGAATCTTGATGGCGGTTTCGGGTGGGCAAGATTCCCTATGTTTAGCAAAACTGCTGTTGGATTTACAGCCAAAGTGGGACTGGAAACTGGCGATCGCTCATTGTGATCATCGCTGGCGACCAGATTCAGCGGAGAATGCTATGTTTGTGCAAACCGTGGCGCATCAGTGGCAGATTCCTTACTTTGAGGAAACGGCTGAAGTTGTTCTATCCAATGAAGCGGCAGCGCGTAAATGGCGCTACCACAGTTTAGTCCAAATTGCTCAGCAGCAAAATTACGGCACCCTTGTCACAGGACATACCGCCAGCGATCGCGCCGAAACCTTGCTCTACAACTTGATGCGCGGCAGTGGTGCAGATGGCTTGCAGGCGTTGACTTGGACGCGATCGCTCACTGCCACCCTTCAGCTAGTTCGCCCATTGCTCAGCGTAACTCGCGCTCAAACTGCCCAGTTTTGCCAAGAAATGGGGCTTGCTATTTGGGAAGACAGCACCAATCAAAGCCTAAACTTTGCCCGAAACCGCATTCGCTTGGAGCTAATTCCCTACCTGCAAGCGCACTTTAATCTGCAAGTAGAGCAGGCGCTCAACCAGACCGCAGAACTGCTGCAAGCGGAAGTGGAATACCTAGAAACGGAAGCCAGTCGTTTACTTAAACAGGCAGACTGGACGGCTGAGAAGCAATCCTTCCGGCTCAATCGGCGCATTCTACAAGCGGCACCAGTCGCCTTACAACGCCGCGCTATTCGTCAATTTTTGCAGCAGAGTTTACCTGAAGCGCCTGATTTTGATCAGATTGAAAAATTGGTCGCCTTGATTTCAGCCCCGAATCGATCGCAAACCGACCCATTTCCAGGAAGCGCGATCGCCCAAGTGGAAGGAGATTGGATCTGGCTTCGCAGCGCTAATGGCAATACTACGGGGTAGTCAAGCTGCTAATCACTTGGCGAATTTCAGCAATTGCCTGCTGTTGAGAATCGACTGCTTCTTGCCCCTGTGCCATGCTGCCCGCGATCGCCTCCAGTTTTTGGCGCATCCCGTCTGTAGTATCCTGTACGGGTTGGAGTATTTCTTGATAGGTTGCGACCTTCCCAATCACTTCAAAATCGGCTTGGCGACGGTTTAAAAGTTCATCTTCGAGGCGCTTTAACTCATTGCGTTTAGTGTCTTGAGCAGCGACTTGATTGTTTACAGTAGTTTCCGTCTGTTGAATTGCCGCTTGTATCTGGGTCATTTGGGCTTCGAGTGCCTGTAACTCGTCGGCTTGCTGCTGGCGTTGGGCATCAATTTGAGTCAAGATCGGCTCCAAATCAATCACACCTTCACTGCTCTTTGGATCGGCGAACCCTTGGCGACGGCGAAGCACTGACTGATGTTGGCTGAGAAACGCTTTCCGCTCCTGGAGGCTGCGGCGTTGCCCAACTAGGGTCTCATACAACATCTGATACCCATCCTGCTCATCCGACATCTCGTTTTCTAAATTGAGGCGATCGTACTCATTTGCCGCCTCAGTTTTGGCTTTAATCTCATCAATTTCTTGTTGTTTCGATCGCAACTCTTCTTCTTGGCTTTCCACAAAGCTTGAAAGTTTCAACAGTTCGTTTTCCAGGTCTTGAACAACCTTTTGCAGGTCATCCATTGGCATTTTTTCCAATGCTTCCACATCCACGTGAAACCCAATCTTCACCTGATCAGAAGTTGCAGCTAGGCGATACACTTGCTGGTGTAGTTCATCATGGCTACGAAGCTGACCAGAAAGCAGTCTTGCATAATCTTGCTTGCCGATTAGAGTAGTCTGCTGGGCTTTTAACTCTGCTTTTGCCTGCTCTAAAGCGGTTTGAGCTTGATACCACTCCTGCCAGCGATCGCGGATATTTTGTGCCTGCTGTTCAATATCATGATTGCTTTGATTAATCTGCGATCGCTGCTGCTCTAAAGTTTGCCAATATTGATTTAATCGCTCTTGATGCTGAGATAAAATTTCAAACGAAGCATTCACTGAGTCTCGCACGGGTTCCACCGGAGATGCCCCTGTTAAGCGATTGAGTACTTCATGCAACCGGCGCGCCTTATCGTCGTCTAACACCGTCGATTGCTGCATTGTTGCCTGTTGCTCTTCCAGTCGGCGCGTTTCACCCCGCAGATGATCCCAAGCGCCTTCTAGCTCTTGGCGGTTACGCTCATAAGCTTCTCTTTGCTGATTAATTTCTTCTTGCGAGGCGGTGATTTCTTGGCGCTGCTGCTCCATCTGCTCAAAGTCTTCTTCCATCTGCTGAAGCTGTTCTCGACGGGCTTCCATCTCCATTTCCCGACGGTTTAGCTCTTGACTTTGATAGGTCAGCGATTGCTTCCACTGCTCAATTTCTTCTTCCTGGGTTTTAAACTTCTCCTGCAAGCGAGAAAAATTTTGCAAGATACTAACCAAAGGACGACCCGCCTCTTGCAGCCGCTGGACTTGTCGATTAGACGACAGATCGACTAACACCAAGGCACCTGATCCATAGCTATTTGCTTCATCTGAGGGAATTAATTCATCCCCAGGAACCGATGACCAATTCTGCTCCGATCGTTGACAGGCAAGCAGTCTAAGTTCGGCTTTGCCGCCCCCACCTAGCAACCCACCGCTTTTCTTTTGTACTTCTGCTAGATACAGCACGCCAATAATCCCCTTCTTTGTCGTTGCCCAACTAAACTCAACAAATGCGCTAGCTAAACTCTCGGAACTTAAGCCTAATTCACAAATTGCTTCAGCAGTCTATTGACTTGCTAAGTTGGCAAACTCATCTACCCATAAAAGTATCCCCATCGCTTTTTGGGTCGTGGCGATCGCCCAAGTCTGAAACCTATGAATCAAAAACAGCAAGCGATACGACTTTAGAGCATGATGACGCAAATTCATTCGGGTGACCTATCTGGAATAATAAACCGTAGACTAAGATTGCCTGACTCAGCTATCTTGCCTAGCCCAGCATTTGGCTCATCAAGAAAACTGAACAATTTACTTGTACAAAACTGCACTATCTTCAGAATATCCATACTCGTTTAATCAAACAAGATTGATTGGATTAATTGAGTAGAAATGCCGAAAATATAATTAGTGAAAAACCAGGTCAATCTGTATGACATCGCGGGAGTGCCTATGAAACTGAGCCTTATGAGATTGAGCCTGAGCAAAAATAATATCCTAACAGGTGCAAGCTGAATGGCATGGATAAATTGTGGATCATCCGAGTGCAATCTGCTAACTCTGGCAGAATTAGCAAGTGCGTCTGAATTGCAGTTGTCATATGTGATTTAGGGCACCCCTGACGGTTGATCCCTCCGCTTTTGCCCTCTAACTTAACATCGCTTGTAAGATTCACTAAAGAAATGTAACAGGTTGAGGGGCGATCGCTCTATTTATCTATTTCTAAGTAAACCTTTTAAGAAAATAGCCAAACAGTCATGCAGGGTAAACTCAGTGAAATTGATACTCGTAGTATTCTGCAACTGATTGAATTGGGGCAGCGAACCGGAGAACTTTTCGTAGAAGCCTACCCCGCTCAATCTGCTGCGGTAGACCCGGAGATGGCTCAGACGATAGGAAATCAAAATGCCGCTTCCACTGAGCAATTTTGGTTTGTGTTCTTTTTGAATGGTCAAATTATTTACGCGGCTGATCCCGATGTTCGATTGTTGCGCCTGCGAGACTACCTCCAGCGTTACGGGTTAGAAAAAGCGCTAGATCCTCTGATGAAGGGGGCGATCGCCACTGCCAACGCGCCTGAATATAGCTATCTTTGGGCACTGATGGAAAATCATACCCTGACTCCTGCCCAAGGTCGCAGCATTATTCAGAGCATGATCCGCGAAACCTTATTTGATTTGTTAAGCCTGCATCATGGCACCTTTATCTTTGAAATTGGACAGCCCTTATCTCCCCAACTCACCACTCTAGAAATATCACCCTTGTTAACCCACACGATGAAACAGGTACAACGGTGGAAGCAGTTTTACCCCTATATTTATTCCACTGAGCAATGTCCCATCATTACAAATGTTGACGTGTTGCAAGACACACTATCTAACCGTACCTTTACTAAACTCTCTAGGTTTGCAGATGGAAAAACCACTCTGCGGCAGATTGGTAGATACCTCAACCGCGATATTTTGACGGTTGCTCAGGCAATTTATCCCTACATTCAGCAGGGAGTTATTCAATTGACCAGTTCAGAGGCTGCGGTTCAAAATGCCCGCAAGGCGAATGAGTTGGCACGGCGCTCAAACGACTACCCGCCTTCCAAAACGCGATCGCCTAAAGTCGTTTGCATTGATGATGGCATGACCGTACGGGAAACAGTGAAGCAAATTTTGGCTCAGCAGGGTTATGAAGTGATCGCGATCGGTGACCCACTCGAAGCGTTGAGCCGCGTTTTTCAAATCATTCCCGACCTGATTTTGTGTGACATTACCATGCCTGAGCTAGATGGGTATGAAGTCTGTGCCATGTTACGCACCTCTACCCTGTTTCGCCAAACCCCTATTATCATGCTCACGGGCAAAGATGGATTCATCGATCGCGTCAGAGCAAAATTAATTGGAGCCACTGATTATTTAACAAAGCCATTCGGCGAAAGTGAGCTATTAATGTTGGTCGAGAGCTATATCGGTTCAGGCTATGCAGAACGTCAACAATCATCAACTCAATCCACAGAAAACCCCAAAGATGGAGTACAACTTGAGAGAACAAAATAACTTCCATCTTCCCAACATCATTTAACTTGCTAAATGGGGGTACTTTAGTTAGTAGAAGTTAAGGTAAGCGGCGAGTTGTTCCCGTTCACCTTTCAATCGGCAAGCAGGTAGAAAGCATGAGTATAGTTCTGGTTGTCGAAGACAGCGTCACTCAACGGGAAATGATCAAAGACCTCCTCAAAGGCAGTGGTCTTAATGTTTCCGTCGCCAGCGATGGCGTAGAAGCACTAGAACAAATTGAAGGGAGTTGCCCTGATTTAGTAGTTCTAGACATTGTTATGCCCCGGATGAATGGGTATGAGGTGTGCCGCCGCCTTAAGGCTGATCCTAAAACCCAGAATGTTCCTGTGGTGATGTGCTCTTCAAAAGGAGAGGAATTCGATCGCTACTGGGGCATGAAGCAAGGAGCCGATGCCTACATTGCCAAACCATTTCAGCCTACGGAACTGGTTGGAACTGTTAAGCAATTATTACGAGGATGAGGGATGAGCAAATGGTAGGAATTCCAGATTTTCTTACGGGCATAGGGCATGATCAAGCACCCGAATTCCAGGAGCTTGAAAGCCCTGAAGGTGAATTACACCTTCGGTTTTACGTCTCATCAGGAACTGAATTTGCTTTGCCTGCCACTGGCATTAAAGAAGTTCTTTCTCCTCCTCCCGATCGAATTACTCCCATTCCGAATGTTTCCCCTCTGCTTTTGGGTACGCTAAATGTGCGAGGTCGGGTGGTTTGGGTCGCCGATTTAGGGCAGTTCCTCGGAGATTCAATGTTACTCAATACCGACAGACCCGAAGTGTCTGTGATTGCAGTAGAAGATCAAGATCTAATGCTGGGATTAGCGGTAGATCGAATTGTTGGAATGGAATGGCTGGATCTGGACGAGGTGCAAATGCCTCAAAACGTTCCGGATAGTGTTGCCCCATTTTTGCGAGGAGAATGGATTTTGGATAATCTAGCTAATAAATATCTTCGGCTGCTCGACCAGATCGCAATTTTACGATCGGCACGGTGGGCGGCATAAGGGGGCGATCGCCATCATAGAAAAACAGTATCGTGAAATTGGAGGTTCGGTCTTGCCAATCGAAGATACTATAGATGCTATTCGTTTCATTCTGAGCCATCACGCTGGGAAGCCGAGGTTATCGTACTCAATAATCAACTGGGAGAAGGCATATGGGAACAGCGACTGAGTACGCACAAGAATATCAACGCGCTCAGCTTGCCTACATGAACGGCAGCTACGACGACGCGGCTCAAATCGTTGATCGTTTAATTCAAAACTTCCCAGATGATCCAAGCGCCAGCTTGCTGCGAGGGCATATCTACTGCTATGGGTTGCAGCAATACGACGTTGCCAAAGAGCAATATGAGTCTGTGCTTCAATTGACCGACGATCCCGATTTCACCAATTATGCAAACCAGGGCTTGCAATATTTAGGCGAACAAGCAGGCAGTTCACCACAAAATTTTGAGGATTTCGATGTCAGCGCCAACGCGACATTTCACGATGCCTTGGATGACGAAGGTGTTGGCTCCTTCAATCCCTCCACGAATTTACAGGAGCCTTCTACGTCTGACTCCTTCGATAGCTTGATGGACGATATGGATTTCGCTGCTTTTGATAACGATAGTTTTGGGGCAGCGGTAGATCCCTCCCCAGGCAGCGCGATGCAGTTTGTTGATCCTTTTGGGGAAGACAGTTTTTCTAGTGCAGATGCATCCACACCTGCATTTTCTGACCCCTTTGCAGTAGAAGCCAATAGTTTTGAGCAAGGTTCAAATGCCTTTTCCCCAACAGATCTGAATGCTTTCACGGCTCCCACCGATATGCCGGGTGATGATTATGGGCTAGATGCTTTTGGTGAGCAGCAGAATTTTTCGCCAACTTTTGATGAATTTGACGATGCGTTTGCCCCCCTAGATCTGCCAGAGGATGTTCCTTTTGCTCCTCCTTTATCGGGCGGGAGGATGGGCGATCGCCCTACTGAAGCGCCTGGTAGTGTTCGGACAGGTCTATCTCATCCGGTGGGTGAAGACGATACGCTGTTCATGGGGTCTACGAATACTTACGAGGATGGAGAGGCTTCGTTTGATCAAACGGATGAATCAGTGCCGCTGAATGCTGACTACAGAATGGGCAACTCCACTGCTGACTCTCATCGCAATTCAGTCCATGATTCAGCGCGGTCTGCGGGGCAGAATAATGTGGATTTTTTGGAGGAATTTGATGAATTTGATGATTTAGGTAACCTATCTGATTTTGATTTGTCAGAAAATTCAGCAGGGTTTACTCGTCCAGCCGTTGGATCTGATTTCGGGGTTCCTTCCGCTGTAGATCCCCAAGATTCAGCCATGGATTTTACCTCACCCGGCGATCGCTCCTTCGTGAATGATGATGAGGTTTTCAACCTAACCAGCACCACCGATCAGGTGCCTGCCTTTACCCAGTTAGATTCACAAAATCTCGACCCGGCGGTAACCGTCGAGCAGGGAGTTCTTGCGCCCCTAGAAAATGCTTCCATTGCGACCAAGCATTTGATTATTGCCTTGGCGGCTGGAATTTGCTCTGCGATCGGGGTTGCTGGTGTAAACTACACCGCCTCTAGCTTTTCGCAAGAAAATCCCGCCGTGGTTTCCCAACTCCGAAACACAGGCTGGCTGATGACCGGAGCCGCTGGAATTGCCAGCACTGCCGCAACCTTTGTTTTAGGGCAAGTTGCAGCCAAACAAATGAAACGTTCCACAGATGACTTGCAAGCCCAATTCAATTCTGTTTCTCAGGGCAATTTAAATGCCCGTGCCACCGTTTACGCTGAAGATGAATTTGGGCAACTGGCGACCGGCTTTAACCAGATGTCACGCGTTATTTTGACGACCACGAGTGAAGCCCAGCGAAAAGCAGAAGAACAAGAGCAAGCCAAAGAAGATTTGCAACGCCAAGTTATTCGACTGCTAGACGATGTGGAAGGGGCAGCAAGAGGCGATTTGACGGTGCAAGCAGAAGTCACTGCCGACGTACTAGGTGCGGTTGCCGACTCCTTTAATCTGACGATTCAAAACCTACGGGAAATTGTGCAACAGGTGAAAGTGGCGGCACGACAGGTCAGTAAAGGTTCTACCGATAATGAAATGTTTGCCCGCAGTTTATCTTCAGATGCGCTACGGCAAGCGGAAGAATTAGCGGTCACCCTAAATTCTGTGCAGGTGATGACCGAATCCATTCAACGAGTGGCGGAGAGCGCTCGCGAGGCGGAGCAAGTGGCGCGTTCAGCCTCAGAAACCGCTCTCAGGGGTGGAGAAGCGGTAGAACGCACGGTCGCGGGAATCTTGCAAATTCGGGAGACGGTGGCTGAAACGACTCGCAAAGTGAAACGTTTGGCAGAATCGTCTCAAGAAATTTCTAAGATCGTTGCGTTGATTTCGCAAATTGCCTCTCGAACTAACTTGCTGGCGCTCAACGCGAGTATTGAAGCGGCTCGCGCTGGAGAGGCAGGTCGCGGTTTTGCAATTGTGGCAGATGAAGTGCGTCAGCTAGCGGATCGTGCCGCCAAAGCATCCAAGGAAATTGAGCAAATCGTCCTCCAAATTCAGGGTGAAACTGGATCGGTCATGACGGCGATGGAGGAAGGAACCCAGCAGGTGATTGAGGGAACGAAACTGGCGGAACAGGCGAAGCGATCGCTAGAGGATATTATTACCGTATCTAATCGGATTGACGTGTTGGTGCGATCAATTACCGCCGATACGGTTGAACAAACCGAAACATCTAGGGCTGTGGCGCAGGTGATGCAATCGGTGGAACTCACCGCTCAAGAAACATCTCAAGAAGCTCAACGGGTATCTGGATCGCTGCAAAGTCTGGTAGGCGTTGCCCGTGATCTGCTCACCTCAGTGGAACGATTCCGGGTAGAAACGGTAGATCGGAAGTAAGACGGTATTCAAACGCGATCGCTTATTCCTCATCAGATTTTAATGGATGTCAATTTTCAGTAGATCGAGTACATTAAAGCAATCCAGAGCATGGTTTTACCTAAATCATGATGTTAACGATTGCATTTCCGAATCGTTTTCCCGGATGGTGACTCTGTTCAGCCAAGATTTCACTCAGCAAAATCCCGCATTTACTCGGTGTTTCAATTGTTTACATTGCCAATGGCAATGTATTTTGCTATCAACAACCCTCTCCGAAGGAATGGAGTACTGCCATGCAGCCTGATCAACAGCAGCGAATCATGGGCTATTTCATTGAGGAGGCGAAAGACCACCTCAATACGATTGAGCAGGGTTTGCTGAATCTACAAGCAACCATTGAAGATTCAGAGACAGTAAATGAAGTTTTTAGAGCGGCTCACTCCATCAAAGGAGGTGCTGCGATGCTAGGGCTGGGAAGCATTCAGAAAGTTTCCCACCGGCTAGAAGATTACTTCAAAATTCTTAAAGAAACCCCTATTCGGGTCGATCAAAAACTAGAGTCTCTTTTCTTGAAAGTCTTTGATGCGCTTCAAGAATTAGTAGGACAGCTTCAAGGTTCCTTCGGTTTGACGGAAGAAAATGGCAACTTAATCGTTTCAACTGTTGAACCAACCTTCACTGAGTTAGAACAACACCTCCATCAGCTTGCCGCTAACGCTCCAGCCGCATCTCGTGAACCCGTTTCGGCACCTGCTTTTGTCTTCTCTCATCATTCAGAAAACGCAGTTGAAGAGATGTTTAGAGAAAATGTGCCCTCTCGTCTGCGCGAGATGCTGCAATTATTTAAACAGCCCGATACAGAAATAGCGACGCGACAGCAGCTTCAAGAAATTTGTCGCGATTTGGTCAGCATGGGTGAACAATATGGCTTATCTGCCTGGTGCCATTTGATTGATACTGCTCGTCAGGCGATCGCGCATTCTGAAAATAGCTACCGTATCCTTGCCCCAATTGTCATTAAAGACATTAAGCAAGCCCAAGAAATGGTGATAGCAGGTCGCGCTGGAGACATTCTCCCCTGTGACCCACTTCAAGAGCTTCTCCCCGCCGACTCTTTGGCTGATACCATGATTCAGGTCGATTTTGCAGACTTGCTGACAGAAGTAGATTCAATGGATCTGTCCACTTCTGACCTGGATTTGACTGATTCTGACGAAGCGGAACTTACTTTTGATCAAGAAATTTCCTCGACTGATTTTTCTCTAAGCGGCTTAGAAGCAACAGAAATCGGTCTAGATTTAGGAAGTGATCTGTCTACGCCACTGACCGAGGACGACATTGATGCTCACCAGGGTCCTGAAGTGGGCATGGCAGAACTCAACACACTGGCAGATTTGTTTGAAGGAGAAATGCCGGATCTGGGGTTGACCTGGCAGAAAGAAGAAATTCTCCCGGATGACTCTGACCCATTTGCAACTACCGATACTGCTCAAGCTTTTGATGCCTCTAGTGACTTTTCTGACCTCCTGTTTACAGAAGAGCCTCTTCAAACTCGCTCTTCTGCAACTTCAGACGACGAATTGAATGATTTATTCGGCGATGATTTTTCGGATAGCTTGATAGTCGATAACACGACTCATGAAACGATTCCTGCGGGAATCGCCCAGCCGTTGGCATCTCCTCTGGCTGAAGGTCGCCTAACTAACCCAGACGACTTTGATGATTTGCTAACCATCAGTTCATCCAACACGTCCGATCTAGTGCCCACGGATTTAGACGATGTATTTGGGGATCTGAGCCTAGAGGACAGCTTAGCCGATGACGATTCATTTTTGGATTTGGGTTTCGAGTTGGATTTAGAACCCCCACGGGCTGAAGAGAATCGCGATCATGTTGTGAGCGAATTGCACAGCGATGATCTAGGACTGACTACAGGAGACCTAAACGGTTTGCCTGAGTCTACTGTGATTCCTGATCCTTGGGGAGAAGTAGAACCTCCCGAAGCGGTGGGCAGATCTTTAGAGGAGTTGAGTTTGGAGGAACTAACTCTAGAAGAAAACAGTCTAGATAGCTTTTTAGCAAGCCTGCCCGATGAATCTATTTCGGCTATTGAAACAAGCTTAGAGGTTGATCAATCGTTTGCGGAACTACAGGCTGAAAGCTTGGAACCACAGGTTTTATCAGGAGCTATTTCCGACCCCTGGAGCGATCCTCAAGAATTGTCTGATCCCGCGATCGCGGATATTGAAGCTGAGCTTTCTACCCTGCCCACAAAAGACTTTGACTTCGATCTGGAAGATTTCAATTTTGACCCAGTTGAAGAAACCTTAGATTTGACGACACCCCCGTTCCAACTTCAAGAAGAACTTGAAGACGGTAGTTTTGGAGAAAGCAGCAATCAGGTCCTTGACGACTTCTTGGGTGATCTCTCATCTGAACTGAGAGAAAACGGAGAGCGTCAAAATGTTGAGTCTTCTCATGACACTCTAGATTTATCTACCGCAGATTTCAACGTCTCAAATTTCGATTCGCTTTTAGACACGATAGAAGATGACGCGGTAGAAGAGGAGTCTTTACCTAAAGCATCAATTTCCGACATGACGATGGAGGATGAGAACTCGTTGAACTTCGATCTGTTCGATAATTTACCCATCGAATTGGAAAGCAGCGTCGAACCACTCAATATTAATGGTGTTTTAGAGATTCCAGCAGATGACCCTTTTGACTTTGAGACGGAAACTGCTTCTTTAGATGAAAATTCTTTTGAGTTTCCCCTTGATCAAGCAGATATTATCTTTGATAACGAAGCGAGCGGTTCAGGCAATTTATTTGATGAGAATTCCGAAGATTTGTTCAGCTTGTCAAACGAGGTTTCATCTGAGCAACTTGCTAATTCTGATGATGCTACAAGCGATTTGAATGATTTGTTTGGTGAAAACAGTTCCTTTGAAGAGCCAGTAGATTCACTCAATTTTACCGAAGAAATTATCCAGTTTGATCAGCCTCTGACAAGCTCTACAGATGAAATTTTGTTTGAGTCGTCATTTGATCAACTTGAGTCACCCTTTAATACTGAAACAGACAGTATTACTTCTGAAGAAGTAAATGACTTAAATAATCTATTTGATGAGAATTCCGAAGATTTATTCAGTTTGTCCAACGAGGTTTCATCTGAGCAACTGAGCAACTCTAATGATGCCGTAAGCGATTTGAATGACTTTTTTGGAGGAATCAGTTCCTCTGAAGAGTCAGCAGACTCGCTCAATTTTACCGAAGAGATTATTGTCGTAGAAGAAGTTATTCAATTTGATGATCTTTCTATAATCTCGACAGACGATAATTTATTTGAGTCGCTGCCTAATCCAACAGACGATAGTCCGATCGAATCAGCAAGTGATTTAGGCGATCTAGATCTATTTGATGAAACTTTTGAAGAAGATTCAACAGATTTGCTAGGGCTATCAGAAGATGTTTCATCCGACCGACTCAATATTTCTAATGATGTTACAAGCGATCTAAGCGATCTAGATGACTTGTTGAGAGGAACTCATTCCTTTGAAGGTTCGGCAGACTCGCTCAACTTGACCGAAGAAATTGTTCAATTTGATGAGTTTTTTGCAAACACCACCCACGATGACCTTTTAGAGATAGAGATAGAGCTTGAAGAAGCTGTGATTTTAGACATAGAAGAACCAAATGAAGAGGTTCTTGTTTTTGAGAATGAGTTAGTTATTGAGGATATTGAAGCAACGAATGACCTTACTGCTGAGGCTCTTCTAGCTTTTGAGGATCTCACTTTTGAGGACGAACCTTTAAGCACTGAAAATAGTTTAAGTTTTGATGATCTGTTGGGAGAGGCAGACCCTTTTCCGGGAGATCTGGATAATTTAGATGACCTGTTCGGTGAAAATGTTCTGTCAACGGAGCGAGAGTTAGATAACGACTTGAATGATTGGTCAGGAGATGAGCTTTCGTTTGAAGATATTCAAGACGAAGACGATCTTGCCGGTTTGTTAGAAACTGAGCGGAGTCTAGGAGATCTAAGTTCGGATGAATTAAATTTCCCTTCAAACGAATTATTAGATTTAGAAAGCTTACCAACGCATGAATTAGTTCAAGATAATTCAGCCTTTGCAACGGACACCTTTTCAGATCTAGATAACTTGCTAGATAGCGATGATCTTATAGGCGACGAGTTTTCTAGTGATGCGATCGCTTCCCCGACATCGGATGACTTTGCTGATTTGGACAGCTTGCTTGATGATGAGGCACCCACTTCTGAGAATAACGAATTTGATGGATTGGACGCGTTGTTGGGCGGCGGTGCTGTTCTGGGTGCCTCTGGCGCGATGATTTTTGCGAATGAGCAGATTGCAGCCAATAGCGATCGCTCCACAGAGGCACTGGATGATTTCTCTGATTTAGAGTCTTTGTTAGGAGATGAAATTGGATTGACCTCTGATGGTGGCTCAGTCATTAATCAGCCAGCGATCGACGGCTCTAATTTTGACGATCTTGATGACTTGCTGAAAGACACTGAGGAAAAGTTGGGCGGAGTTCCATCTATCAAAGTTGTTCGAGGAAGCGCCCCGCAGGCTCGACGAACGAACCGACCCACCCGTGGATTTAGCGAACAAACGATGCGGGTGCCTGTTAAGCATTTAGACAACCTCAGCAATCTAGTTGGGGAACTGGTCGTCAACCGCAATAGCTTGGAGCAGGATCAAGAGCGTTTACGCCAATCTCTAGATAATTTGCTGTATCAGGTGCAGCAGTTGAGTGATGTTGGACAGCGAATGCAGGATCTCTATGAGCGATCGCTGCTTGAAAGCTCTCTGTTTGCGAGTCGCAAAGGCTACCGGGCTGAACCCTTTCAATCTAGCTTTCGGCGAAGTGAAATGGTCGAAAATAACACTGTTCGTTCCAATGAAGTAGAATACGATCCCCTCGAAATGGATCGATTCACTGGCTTTCACTCTCTTTCCCAGGAAATGATTGAGTTGATTGTGCGAGTCCGAGAATCTTCTTCTGACATTGAGTTTATTGTGGACGAAACGGAACAGGTCACGCGAATGTTCCGGCAGGTGACAACTCAGCTTCAAGAAGGGTTAACCCGTTCTCGCATGGTGCCTTTCGCTCAAACTGCCGATCGCCTGCCTCGTGCAGTCCGCGATATCTCCATGAAGGTCGGCAAACAAGCCGAGTTGGTGATTGAAGGACGAGAAACCCTAATCGACAAGATGATCTTGGAGCAACTTTATGATCCAATGACTCACCTGGTTAACAACGCAATCACTCATGGGATTGAGTCTCCAGAAGTTCGCAAAGCGGCTGGGAAGCCTGCTTCTGGGCGCATCATTATTCGGGCGTTTCACCAAGGAAACCAAACCGTTCTTTCGGTGTCAGATGATGGCGCTGGAATCGATGTGGAACGGGTAAAAGCCAAGGCAATTGAAAAACGACTGATTAGCCAAGCCGAAGCCAGAGGCATTTCACGATTGGATGTTTACGACATTCTTTTTCACCCTGGATTTAGTACTAAAGATCAGGCGGATGATTATTCTGGGCGGGGCGTGGGCATGGACGTAGTGCGGACCAGTCTAAGTGAGATTCGAGGGGTAATTAATACGGATTCCACACCCGGAAAAGGCACCACTTTTACGATTCGTCTGCCGCTGACGTTGAGTATTTCTAAAGCGCTCTGTTGCATTAGCGATCGCGCTCGGATTGCTTTCCCTATGGATGGAGTCGAGGATATGTTAGATCTACCCAAAGAGCGACTTCAAACCAATGCCGAGGGGCAATCCTCCATTGCTTGGCGAGATACTGTTCTCCCAGTGCGCCCCCTTGCCGAATTGCTTGGCTACAATCGCCATCTAGGGCGGGGTAATGTCTATGGCGGAAACCAGGAAGACGATATCGTTTCTGTTGTTGTGCTTCGTAGTGCTGGTAATTTCTTGGCGCTGCAAGTGGATCAAGTTTTAGGAGAGCAGGAGATTGTCATCAAACAACTTGAAGGTCCGGTTCCTAAGCCAATTGGTGTTGCAGGAGCAACGGTGCTGGGGGATGGGCGCATCATGCCGATCGCCGATGTACTGGAGTTAATTGATCTCTCCATGGGACGAATTCGCCGGGATGCGGGCGGTTCCCTTTGGGAGCAAAGCGATGATGGCATGATTCCAGAAGCTCCTGTTGCCAAAACTGAACCGATGGTGCTGATCGTAGATGACTCCATTACGGTTCGTGAGCTACTCTCAATGACTTTCAACAAGGTGGGCTACCGAGTTGAGCAAGCACGAGATGGGCAAGAAGCTTGGGAGAAACTCCGTTCAGGTTTACCTTGCGATATTGTCTTCTGTGATATTGAAATGCCTCGTATGGACGGGCTAGAGTTGCTGTCTCGAATTCAAAAAGATCCAAATTTGAAGCAATTACCAATCGCAATGCTCACTTCACGGGGGGCTGATCGTCACCGTCAAATGGCATCTACTTTGGGAGCCAGCGGCTACTTTACCAAGCCCTATTTAGAGGAAGCCCTGCTAGATGCCGCGCAGCGGATGCTAAAGGGCGAACGACTGCTGAACAACGGGTAAGTTTTTACAATCTCAGTTACTCTCAGTTACTATGTCGCATGATTTACGCTGGATCGCTCCAACGCCGCCAGAATCAGATTTTGCCGCGCTGGAAGTGTACCAACTCACTCAAGAGTTTCATGAAGAAGTTCAGCATCGCCAACAGTTCGATCGCCACTGCCAGTGGTACTACGCTACAGCTCAAAAACATCGCCGCGAAGCCCAAAAAATGCAAAATGACCTCAATTTACTAGGTTGGTTTCGTCGAGGCTTCTGGCGATACTGAATCAGTCAATACACGTTCAAGACGCTCAACAAGAGGCTCAAGCGTCTCCTTTACCCAGCGTTTGGCTTGTTTTAGGGCTGCCACCGTCCTAAAAGCGAATTAATGATCACCGCTGAATCTTCATACTTTTTCTAACTCAAAGGCTTGCAAATGCACGTTAAATTTGGCTCCAAGCTTGACTAAGTAGGGAAAGTTGGCACTCACAGGTCGTCCTTTATATTCTTTAACAATTTGAACGACTTCCCCCTCCTGCCCTTGAAGATTAAACTCTTGATTGCGATGGCTGGGATGATGGTATACAACAACGGGCTGAGCGACTCGAACGCGATCGCCGACTGAAAAAGATTCTGTATCAACTTGCATAATTCAATAATTCCTGCACAACCGCAATTTCTGTAGGGAATCCTGTGGAAAGCTTCGCTAACGTTTCACGAATTGCCGCTGCTCCTGGCGGTTTCTCCTGCCAATTAGCAACCGCTCCTCTATCTTTGCATAAGAGCGCACTATCATAAAGACTGCTATGACTTTGGGTCTCGCTGTTCTTGGCGGGGTTGATTGCCGGGATAACTCTGTGACCAAATCGCAAAACCACCGCCTATTAAAAGCGTTGCCAAGATGAATCCAATCCACAGCCATTTTTTTGTTTTTTTACCCGCCCCTGTCTGATTCTCACTCCGTTCATCCCCCGCACCTGCCTCTTGTATAAGCCCGCGCGAAGACTCCGACCAGTCTGAATTTAATGAAGAGCGAACTCCAGGGAATGACACATCAGGTAACGGAGTAGAAACGTGACAATCTAACAGCACGACAGAAACATTATCATGCCCATTATTTTGATTCGCCAAATCAACCCAAGCCTGGGCTGCTTCACTCAACAGCTTTTTGCCTCGGAAGACCTCACCCATAACTTCCTGCCAGGAGGACTCTACCCAGCCGTTGTCGCTTAACCCGTCTGAACAAAGCAATAAAATGCCATCCTCTTCTAGCAAAAGACGTTGAATGCTGGGGCACAAAAACTCTGAGTCGCGGGTGCCAAGGGCTTGAATTAATGAGCCTGAGTCAGGGCGTTTTAATGCTTCTCGATAGAGCGATCGCCCCATGCGCACTTCTCTTGCAGCCACATCATCATCTACGGTCAACTGATGGCAGTAGCGTGGAGTGAGCCAGTAAGCGCGACTATCTCCCACATTCACCAGGTAAAGTTCGTGGCTGTTCTCTGCAACCTGCCCCGTAGCCAGCAAAACCTGCTGCGGCAATTGCAGCGCCATGACCAATGTTGTGCCCATGCGTCGCCTTGCCTCGCGCCCCTGCATATCGTTTTGGGCAGAGATCATGTCATTCATCACCCGAACGATCGCTTCAATTTGTTCGGCGACAATCTCAGGAGGCACGATGCTGTCGGCTGTGGCAACTTCTGTCAATAGCGCTTGAACTTGCAGTTTCAGGGATTGAACTGCAAGTTGGCTAGCCACCTCACCGCCTTCATGTCCACCAATGCCATCACAAACCGCCACCAGGCGAGAAAAAATTTCATCGTTTTTGGGGCATTCAGGGTAGCAGGTATCTTCGTTGTGTCCATGCTGGGGACCTGGATCGGTGGCGCTAGCACTTTGCAGCCGCAAGGGAAGTTGAGCCGTTTGCTCAAGCAGTATGTGGTTAAGCTGTGCCGCGATCGCCCCCAGTTCAGCCCCCTCTTCATGCATTTCTCGGCAGAGTTTTTGCAGAGACTCGGCAACCTCTGGTTTTGCCTGGTCTAGCCACCCCAACCAGACATTGGCGAGATCGGCTAACCCTAACATGGGAACTTCTAATGCCGCTGCATCTTCTGGGGCAAATAGTGCCTCATCAATAAAAAGCTGACATAGGCGCACTCGCCATCCTTCCACCCGAATATTGTCGGCAGCCAGCAAACTCGCGCTGACCCCCTGTTCGGCTAAAGGACTCCACAATTGCAATAACTGCCATAACCAATAAACTTGACGGGCTGCGGTTGCCTGTGCCCACGATTGAGCGATCGCGGGCAACAAATTACCCTGCTTATCTAAAGGCACATTTTCTAATAAGAAAATTTCGTCAGTGGGGCGATCGCGGCTCTCAGCACACAGACCATGCACTTCAGGGAGATGGAGTCGATAAGGGTAGAGATACAAATATGGCAGTAAAGCATCTGGCAGTTCTACCGTTGGGAAAACAGGCTGTATACCCGGCTGCGTATCTAACCAAACTTGTGGAGCTTTAACGATATATCGTCCACCAACTTGGCTATCGGCAGGAATCTGTAGCACCGCTTTCCCTACCGCCCAGAGATATCGATAAACCAAAGGAGTTTGACAATGCTTACAAACGCTACTGCCAAAATCATTCAGAGGCGCTGCACAGGTTAAATTAGAACAATAGATTTGAGGTTGAAAGGAACTCATATCACGACTGAAGGAGATGCTTAAAGAAGATGCCGATTTCAGGAGATTGCTAACGCGGCTACGGCTTAACCGTTGGATTCAAATAAGCGCGTTTGCCTAGCTCATGAGCGTTTGCTTTGCAAGGTGGATTAATCATAACAGCCATTCTGTAATGCCTAAATGGGAAACTGGAACAAAAATGGGTTGTGTACCCAACTGAGTTTGGGGTCATCATTGGATCTGATTCAGACAGGAACCCTAAATGAGTTGATTTTCACCCGCGACTGGCAAGAGAGAGCCTGCTCAAAACGGTGTGTGGCTCCTGCCCAATCCTCTGCCGAGTGGGCTACAGTAGAAAAACTAGCCATCTTTACACCCAGGATACCAATGGCATCTTCTTCCTCGATCGCGGTTCGAGAACTGCCGATTTTTCCATTGCCCGAAGTTGTGTTATTTCCAGGAAGACCGCTTCCCCTACACGTTTTCGAGTTTCGCTATCGGATCATGATGAATACGGTCCTAGAAAGCGATCGTCGTTTTGGTGTCGTAATGTGGGATCAAGCCCAAGGCAAACCGGCGGCTGTGGGGTGCTGTGCTGAAATAATTCAATTCCAGCGGCTACCCGATGACCGCATGAAAATTCGCACCCTTGGACAGCAACGCTTTCGCGTCCTTGAATATGTTAGAGAAAAGCCCTACCGAGTTGGTTTGGTTGAATGGATTGAAGATCATCCTCCTGAGCAAAACTTGAAGCCTCTAGCAGAAGACGTTTCACAGCTTTTACAAGACGTTGTTCGACTCTCTGCAAAATTGACGGGCGAACCCATTGAACTGCCCGACACCATGCCGCAACTCCCATTGGAGTTGTCTTATTGGATTGCGAGTAATCTCTATGGAGTTGCCGAAGAGCAACAAGCCCTTTTAGAAATCCAAGAAACCGCCACTCGCCTTGAACGAGAAGTAGAAATTTTGACTTCTACACGTAACCATTTAGCAGCCCGTACGGTGCTGAAAGATACCTTAAACGATACGCTTTGATGAAGCCTTGGAATACGATTTCAAGGGCTGAAGGTCAAAACGCTGGAAACAACCCAGAGTCCAAATGATTCAAATTTTAAGTGTCTTTACTGGAATACGTAAGTGTCGAAAACTACATGTTCGGAAAATACTGACTAAACTTTCAAAAAGTAGCCAATCAAATAAAGATTCGACGAATACTCATTATTTTGCTAGGCAATTTCAATGGAGTGCAGGTAGGGTTGTGGCATTAAGCTTATTAATTCTTCAGCATCAGGTTACTATGCAGACGCTACTGACTCGCCCTCGAAAGACCTCTATTGAAACTACTGCTGTTCTACAACCACAAGGCTCGTTAAGTGGCAACCATGTTGCTTGGTTTCTTCGTCAAGTTAATGCTGCTATGGCGTGTGAAGACCACAGCAGTTTAGTGGTTGATATGAATCAGGTTGATTTAATTGATAGTGAAGGGTTGATGGCGATCGTCCATGCTGTAAAGTCAGCTCAAAAGTTTAACAAGCGTTTTTACCTATGTTCCGTTTCTCGCTCTGTTGGTATTGTGCTGGAGCTAGCTCGGCTGGACGGCGTACTCGAAGTTTTTGAAAGTTTGCCTCAGTTCAAATCAGCGGTTCAAATAGCTGCCTAGTCAGGGGGGCTGTTGAATTTCCAAGCGACTGATACAATGCTCCAGAATAATGCTCCAAATGGGCGAGTTAAATGACTCTGGTGTAGTGAGAGAGACCTTTAACGCCTCAGTTAAAAAATTAGATATTAATTTGAAAATGCCTCAAGATAATGCTTTGAGGCATTTTGCATAAATGAGGTCACAAATATTGCACCGCTTCAAGCTTCCGTCAAGCAGGCGTTCAGTATACTGAAGTTTATTGTGTGTTAGCTCATCGGAAAGGATTCGTGCTTGTGGCGATCGCAGTTGAAACGCTATTGACTCCAGATATTCTTCGACCCGCACGCTATTTGGGCAACGAACTGGGTGCGGTACACAAATTGTGGAATGAAGCGATTGTTCGGTGGGCATTGACCTATCCAGAAGTCTACGAAGTGGGTGCTTCTAACCTGGGGCACATCATTTTGTATAGCATTTTGAATGCTCAGCCTCGTCAACTCTGCGATCGCGCCTATCTGCCTGCCGCTGATTTTGTTGCCAAGCTCCGCACCACCCAAACTCCCTTGTTTGCAGTGGAATCTCGTCAGGTATTAACCCAGTTCGACATCTTAGGATTTAGCCTCAGCTATGAGTTAGGCGCAACCAATATTCTGGAAATGCTAGATTTAGCTGGCATTCCTCTCATGGCTAAAGAACGCAATGCCTCTGGCGTGTGGAACGTTGAAACCGGCAGCTATCCCCTGATCTTTGCCGGGGGGCAAACCGCCACCTCAAACCCCGAACCCTATGCAGATTTCTTTGACTTTATTGCGCTTGGCGATGGCGAAGAACTTCTACCGGAAATTGGCTTAGTGATTGAAGAAGGCAAAGTCGCTAAGCTTAGCCGGGAAGCGTTGCTGCTCGATCTTGCCCAGGTGCCAGGGGTCTATGTGCCGCAGTTTTATGACTTGGCAGCGGATGGTTCGGTGCAGCCCAATCGCTCGGAGGTGCCTACCCGGATTTTGCGGCGGGTGGCAGCGCCGATGCCTGCTTATTCTATTGGACTGGTGCCTTATGTAGAAACCGTTCACGATCGCCTGGTGATTGAAATTCGGCGAGGTTGCACGCGAGGATGTCGTTTTTGCCAGCCCGGAATGCTCACCCGTCCGGCGCGGGATGTGGAACCGGAGGCAGTAATTGACGCGATCGAGCAAGGAATGCGAGCAACGGGATACAACGAATTTTCGCTGCTATCCCTCAGTTGTTCGGACTACTTAGCCCTGCCTGCCGTGGGCGTGGAAATTAAAAATCGGCTGAAGGATGAAAACATTTCCCTCGCCCTGCCCAGTCAGCGGGTTGATCGCTTTGACGAAAATATTGCCCACATCCTCGGTGGCACCCGCCAAGGAGGACTTACCTTTGCCCCAGAAGCAGGCACCCAGCGACTACGAGACATTGTGAATAAAGGGCTAACTAACGAAGAATTGCTGCGCGGCATCAAAACGGCTCATGAGCAAGGATGGGATCGGGTCAAACTCTATTTCATGATTGGGCTACCCGGCGAAACAGATGTGGATGTCATAGGAATTGCGGAAACCGTTCGCTGGCTTCAGCAAGAGTGCCGATCTCAAGGCAGGAAATCGCTGAATTTCAACATCACCATTTCTAACTTTACGCCGAAACCTCATACTCCCTTTCAGTGGCACTCGGTTTCTACGGCGGAATTTGCGCGTAAGCAAACCCTCTTAAAAGCAGAATTTCGTCACAATCGGGGATTAAAAGTTAATTTCACCGATGTTCGGATCTCGGCAATGGAGGATTTTGTCGGCAGGGGAGATCGCCGTTTAGCCCCGGTGATTCTCCGGGCATGGCAACTTGGCGCTGGCATGGATGCTTGGTGGGAAAGCTTAGAGCGTGCCTATGGCGCTTGGTCACAGGCGATCGCCGAAGTAGGGCTGACGTGGAAATATCGCCAAGTTGAAAGCGGCGAATGGAACATTTTTGCTCACCCCGAAGATCAGCCTTCCACGGCTCTCATGCCGGAGTCTTCTGCCCTCTACATCGCGCCCCTACCCTGGGATCACCTCGACACAGGCATCGATAAGCAGTGGTTAATCGATGATTTGCAACGGGCATTAGCCGCCGCAACCGTGCCAGATTGCTCCTTTGAAGGCTGTTCTCATTGCGGGGTATGCAGTGTCGATTTTGGACACAATGTGGTGGTGCCGCCGCCGGTCATTCCTGAATTTACTGGGCAGTTTGTACCCAATCAGCGGCGCGTTCAACGAGTGCGAGTGTGGCTGGGTAAACAGGGCGATATGGCATTAGTTAGCCATTTAGACTTGATGCGGCTCTATGATCGAGCCGCTCGACGAGCCTCCTTGCCGATCACGTTTACGGGTGGGTTTCACCCCGGTCCGCGGATCATTCCGGCGAGTGCGCTGCCGTTGGGGGTAACCAGTTCCGGTGAAATTGTCGATTTTGAGTTAACTGAAGGAGTGGATCTTGAAGAATTTAAAGCAAGGTTAGCGGCTCAACTCCCAGTAAATATGCCTATTTATCGCGTAGAAGAAGTTAGTCTAAGTGCGCCTGCTGCAACGCAGCTACTTGAGCAAGCAGAGTATGAAATTACTGTGGGGCTTGCAGAGGAAGCAACGCCTGTCAATTTCGAGCAGTGGCAAACGTGGGTTGAAGCGGTGTTAGATAGCCAAGAGATTTGGATAGAGCAGACCACTAAATCTGGAAAAATTCGTGCGGTGAATTTGCGCGATCGCTTATTTCAATTAGAAGTAATTCCTCCGACTTGCAGTTCATTTTCCACTCCGCCTGTTTCACTTCGATACCTCGGTAGCTGCCGCAATGATGGCACCTTGCTGCGACCGGATGCGCTGCTTCGGATGTTGGAACAGGTGTCAAACCAAAAAATATGTCTATTCAAAACCCATCGTATCCGCTTGATTTTAAAGGCTGCTTAAGAGATGACTTGCGGCAATGCTCACTATTTGGGCTATGGTAGCTCAGAAGCTTGTGGAAAAGGGCAAATTTCGCGTAGGGTGTAAGTCGTTCTGACTCGATTCACCATTTTGTTTGCAGATAAAACTATCGGTTGATTCATTGCTGAAGCAGATCGTGGATAGTGGTCAGTAAGTAGAGCGGGTGCAGGAATGACCTTTATCATCGATCCAGATAGCGCGACTAAGATTGCAAAAATGCAGCAGCGGGTGCGCTGGCGCGATCGCTTAATCGCTCAAAAAAATATCGATCAAACATCGCTGGTGCTAGAAGATGGTGTGGCTGATAGCCCTGATTTTTCCTTCATGGTGATTGGTGACACTGGCTCTGGCTACCATCGGGGGCACAATCCCCAGCGAAAAGTTGCAGAACAAATGCTGCCCCATCGGCAAGCCTGTCGCTTTGTGCTGCATACGGGCGATGTGATCTATCTGGTTGGGTCAAGCGAATATTATCCTAAAAACTTTATTCAGCCCTATCGGGAGTTTTTAGTGGGCGGCGATCGCCCTAACCAGATTGCTTACCACCAAATGATTTTTAATCAACCCTTCCTGCCCATTCCAGGAAACCATGATTATTACGATATGCCCTGGTGGTCAGGAGCGATCGCCCAAGCTGCTTCTCCCTTTCGGTACTTGGTTCGTAATCGAATGGATTTGGATATTGGCTGGCATGGCTCTGCTCAGGGAAATGCCTATGCTCAAGCGTTTTTAGATTATTTAAAGCGATTTGTCACGGATGCAGAGCTAGAACGTCACCTCGACCAGCACTACACGGCTAAAACGAATGGACAGCGATGCTTGCGCTACCAGCCAGGAGAATTTACGCGCCTGCCCAATCGCTACTATACGTTTCGGGCGGGGGGAATTGATTTTTTCGCCCTCGATTCCAACACTTTTAATGCACCGCTGCCCCTCCCAAATGGATCAGATGGCGAAGACGCACGACAGGCATTACATCAAAAACGAGATGAATTGAGCCAAGAACAGCGATCGCTGCTTGAAGAAGCGGATCGTTTAGACTGCCAGCAGCCAGAGCCGGAAGAGCAGTGGAATGACATTCAGGCAAAAGTAGAACAACTAGCGGAGATGATTCGCGACATTGACAAACAACTCAATGTCGATGAAACCAGCTTTAGCGATCGCGAACAGTTGGCATGGCTAGAGCAACGTTTGGTTGAATCCTGGAATACTAAATCCGTGCGAGGACGTATTCTCTACTTTCATCATCCGCCCTATGTGACGGAAGCCACGAAATGGCATCAAGCGCAAACCTTGGCAATTCGTCATCGGTTGCGGCAAGTGTTCGATGCGGTGGCAGTATCGGTGGGTAAAGCCGTGGGCGATCGCTCAATCGTTGACCTAGTAATTAACGGTCATGCTCATTGCCTAGAACATCTTCGCACCAGCAATACTAATCATGCAGACTCTAACACCAACTGGATTGTTTGCGGCGGCAGTGGCTTTAGTCTAAGGCGGCAGCGATTGGAAGGTTCCGATCTGCTAGAAGGCTCAGAACCGCCCTATGCCGTTGCCCACTCTCACTTATTTGTGGGTCGTAGTGGGCAGGGTTCTCAAAAACGTCGCCCCTACTCCTTCATTCGGATTGATGTAAAGGACGGTTCTCCTCCTAAATTTACTGTTCGCCCGTATGTTTCCGAATGGTATCAACGCCGGTGGAAAGACTACGCCCTGGCACCTTTCACTGTTTAACGCCAGGTATCCGGCTAGTAAACTACAGCCTCCCGAAGACTGCGCCTATCTTGATAGACTGCCCCAACGCAAACCGAGCATTTGTGGTCAATCAGAGTATTTTTTAGAAAGCAACCAAAATTGAAAATCAATATACAATAGATGCTAAGCCCAGGGTTGGCCGAGCGGTTTAGGCAGCGAACTCATAATTCGCCCCAGGCGGGTTCAACTCCTGCACCCTGGATTGGTTTAGGGCGGATGATTGCAAGCTTTAAGCGCTTAGGTTTAGAGCCGTTGAATGTCTAAAATTAGACGCTGTTGAGTTTTGAATTCAATAGACAAGATTGACTATCACCCGATTTCGGCTGCGCTCAATTATGCGGCTATGCCCAATCTGCGGGGTTTCGGTTGCGCTCAAACCCCGCAGGTTGAGTAAACCCGTGTCTATTTACCAAAGTCCTGGAACCGGCTTTTGAGGGAGAGGTTGAGGAAGAGGTTGAGGAAGAGGTTGGGGAACTTGAGGAAACAGATTCACTGGGGGGGGCGCGTCGTTAGGCAGGGCTACCACGGATGAAGGGAGGTTACGCACGGAATATTGGAAAGGCGTGGGTAAATCTAACGTGCGGATGATGGGACCGGCGTTCATTTGTTGGTGTAAAACTTCTCGATAGAGTTTGTTGATTGCTTTGCCATCCCGAGCGATCGAGTTTTCAGGAAAGGGACCAAAGAGAAATTTCAGTTGCCCTCGGATGCTAATGTCGCCGTAAAAATTGCGCTCGTTGCTAAAATAGGCATCATCAAATTTGTGTTGAAGTTGCCCAAAGGGAACCCCAGAAACCAAAGGAAAATCTTCGGCGATCGCTGCCGCCGAAAACCCAATCTCAACGGTAGCTGCTGCCAATCCGGCGATCGCACATCGGCAGCCAAGCAACATAAAACGACGCTCAAGATTCATGCGATAACTCCTCAAGTTTTTAATAATGGCTCACTGGTATGCGCAAGGTAGGATTAGCTTTTTTTAGAATAGCCACCGTTTTTACGTGCTTTTTCAAGCAAACCGATTAATATCTATTTATTTGCATTTTAATTGTACTCACGAGTTATGAATTGATATCATGAATTTCGGAGCAATTTAATTCAGAACTTTTTTAAGGGGCGCTTTTACGCCAGCTAAATTGTTTTTCCGTCAGATGAGCGTCACGAGAGACTGTTCTTTTAACAGCCGCTTTCTCATCATTTCAGTTGAATACATTAAATCGATATTCAATTCATCTCGCATTATTTTTAAATAGTTATGCCATCATCCCTTGCATTTTCCACCCTCGAATTACCAGCGCTTCGCCCCCAACTTTTGGATCTCTTTTGCCAAGTTGCCTATCAAGAAGGTGATTTTGTTTTGTCATCAGGGCAACCCAGTGCTTATTACATCAACAGCAAACAAGTGACGCTTCATCCGCAAGGGGGCGTAGCGGTTGGCAGATTGTTGCTGGCGATGATGCCAACTGAGTCGATGGCAGTGGCAGGGCTGACGTTGGGAGCCGACCCGTTAGTGACAGCAACCAGTGTAGTCGCTGCTTACTCAGGGCGATCGCTGGCGGCATTGATTGTGAGAAAAGAAGCGAAAGGTCACGGCACGATGGCATATATTGAGGGTCCTCATTTGCCCGAAAAAAGCTTAGTCACCGTTTTAGAAGATGTGGTAACCACGGGGCAGTCTGCTTTAAAGGCAGTCGATCGCCTTCGTGCTGCGGGTTATCACGTGAACGGCGTGCTGGCTTTAGTAGATCGGCTTCAGGGCGGGGCTGAATGCTATCAGCAAGCAGAGATTCCTTTTCAATCTATTTTTACGGTTTCAGATTTGCAGCAGCGCTGGAGTGAAATGCATTCGGCATAAATTTTCCTAGGGATTGTACCGTCGCCAGAGATGAGAGAGGCGTTTAAACTACAAAGTATTGATTATTTGAGTAATGTTGAGAGTTTTAAGCCTATTCTCAGGTTTAACCCTTAAATCAACTAGGATTGCTTCAGTGCTGAAAAAAGGTCGCCCCAAGCCAGATTTTTCAGCGATCGCCCTCATTCAGGGAAAGATAAACCGATGATATCTCCTCAAACGAATGCTGAGTCTACATCTGCCACACTGTTAAGCAGCCCAGCGATATCCTATCTGGATGACATTATTGGTGCAGCCATTTTTGACTTAAATGGGCTACCCAAGGAATATTTCACCACTCTTGAAAGCACTAACATGATCTGGGTGCAAACCATTTTTCAGGCGCTTGGTCTGCGATCGCTGCTGATGTCTTCGTTGCAACTTGAGGGGTTTCACCATGCCACCATTGAAGGACAAGAATATCTAGCCGTAATTGTTAAACAGCGGACTCAATACACTGCATTGTTGCTCCGCCCTACTGAAAACGAATGTTCAGATCAATTGCTGAAGTGGATTCAAAACTTTCAAACTGACACTTTAAGGCAACATTCTCGATTTCGAGCCGCCTAACTAGATAAGCGATGTAAAGTGCGAGGTGCGAAAGTTAAAAAATACCGAACTGAAAACTCAAAAAACGGCGCGAGTAATCAGATAGGTTTGCTACGCTAAGCGTGCGTGCTTTCTTGGTTTTTCCTGAACCGTGTAATGCTTCATCCTTTATCAACAGTTCTTTCCAACCTATGGATGGTATGACTTTGGAAACCATTGAAATTGGCGGACGACAGTTTGTTCGAGTCGATCAGCTTCCCCAGCCTGATTGGGCGTGTGTTTTGAGCGAACGCCCCCAACCTCATTTAACTCTTAAAGATGATGATCTGTTTTTGTTAACCGATATTTTGGGTAATATTGGCGGTTGCACGGGCGACGATCGCAGCAGCAGCATGGGTTTATATTGCGCCGACACTCGCTTTCTCAGCCGCTTGGAACTGCAAATTGAGGGGCGATCGCCCACTCTCCTGAGCAGCACTGCGGATAAGGGGTTTGTGCTGTCGGTTTTGTGTACCAATCCTACGTTGGGCGATCGCATCAAAGCTGAATCCATTGGCATTAAGCGAGAGCTTGTGATCAACGGCGGACTTTTTGAAGAAATTGAAGTCTCTAACTACAGCACCCATTCAGTTAGCTTTGAGTTAAGCCTCAGTTTTGATGCGGATTTTGTAGACCTATTTGAAATCCGTGGCTTCAACCGAGAACATAGAGGACATCGGCTGCGGCTCCTGCCCCCCTCGGTAGAAAAGCATCCCGATGACGAATTGGAAACTAAAAGCCAAACAGACCCCGACACAGGCACAACCGTAGAAAGCCCCCCTTCGTTTTCCACCTCTCTTCCTCCTCACAGGTCTGATTTGCAGTCTTGTGAATTGATCCTTGCCTATCAAGGGCTGGATGGTGCCCTAATAGAATCGCGCATTTCCTTTGTTGATCGCCAACCCGATCGACTCACGGGCGATACGGCGATCTGGCAATTAGAGCTTCAGTCTCACGAAACTCAACGCTTAGGCTATCGTCTGCAAACGTTGTTAAACGGGCGCTCTGCTTCTACAGTCAGCGCTCCAGTGACATTGATGCAAGCAAAAGCAGCGGAATTGATGGAAGAGCAAACCTGGCACCAGCAAGTTACTTCCATCCGTTCTGACAAAAACACGTTTAACCAAATCATTGAGCAATCCGAACAAGATATTTATCTGCTGCGGCAGTCTTTTAATAAAGGCAAAGCCCTGTCGGCTGGAGTTCCCTGGTTCTCGACTCTGTTTGGGCGCGACTCCATCATTGCGGCTTCTCAAATTTTAATGCTAGACCCGCAGATTGCTCGTGAAACCCTGAAAATTTTGGCTTGTTACCAAGGCAAACAAGAGGATGAATGGCGAGATGAGCAACCGGGCAAGATTTTGCACGAGATTCGCTTTGGTGAGATGGCACGTTGCCAAGAAATCCCCCATACCCCTTACTATGGCACTGTAGATGCGACACCGCTATGGCTGATGCTCTACTCTGAATATTTTGCTTGGACGGCAGATCACGAAACGCTAGACCAGTTGTGGGGGAATGCGCTGGCGGCAATGGATTGGATTGATCGGAGTCGCAAGCAGACTGGATATCTCGTTTACGATCGCAAATCGAGTCGCGGGTTAGATAATCAAGGTTGGAAAGATTCTGACGATTGCATTGTCAACCGGCAGGGGCACCTCGCTCAAGGGGCAATTTCTCTTTGCGAAGTGCAAGGCTATGTGTATGCTGCCAAAATTCGGCTTGCCCAAATTGCTCGGATGAAAAAGCGGATTGATTTGGCAGACCAATGGGAAGAAGAAGCCCGCGATCTCAAATTTCGCTTTAACCGTGACTTTTGGATGGAAGATCAAGATTACTGCGCGATCGCTTTAGATGGAGACGGCAACCCGGTAGACAGCATCTCCTCTAACCCTGGACATTGCCTCAACTTGGGCATTTTTACTCCCGAAAAAGCCTATAGTGTTGCCGAACGCCTCCGCGCCCCGGATATGTTTAACGGCTGGGGCATTCGGACTCTGAGCAGCCTTTCCCCGGCATACAATCCCATGGGATACCACATTGGTTCGGTGTGGCCCCACGATAATGCTCTAACTGCGATCGGGTTGCGCTCTTTAGGCTTGATCGACCAAGCGCTGGAGCTGGCTCAAGGAATTCTGGATATGACCCACCGCCAACCCTACCAACGTCCGCCCGAACTATTTTGTGGCTTTGAACGCATGGATGGCAGTGACCCCGTGCAGTATCCGGTTGCCTGTTCGCCCCAGGCTTGGGCAACGGGTAGCATTTTTCAACTGCTGCAAATGATGGTCAATTTAGTGCCTGATGCGCCCAACAATACCCTGCGAATTATTGATCCGGCTCTGCCGCCTTCAATTAATCAACTTTCGCTGCATAACCTGCGGGTAGGTCCGACTTTGTTAGATCTCGAATTTGAGCGCTCCAATGGCACGACTGCCTGCCGGGTTTCTAGAAAACGCGGCAATTTGCGTGTGGTGATTGAAGCGTAGGGCGTTGGATGGCAGGAGGTGAATATCTTATTGCTTGAGCAGCAGGCTTATTCTTATTGCTTGAGCAGCAGGCTTATTGCTTGAGCAGTAGGTAATAAAGCTGACCGTTGGAGTGGATCAATCCAGCGCGATCGCCCGCCAAACTCCCCGTTCCCATAAACACGTCTACCCGTCCTGCCCCCTTAATCGCGCTGCCTGTATCGTGATCTAACACATAGCGAGTCACCTGCTGCTGAGCGAACCGGCTGCCCATCGTTGGCTGCGGAATCTGAGCCTGAATCATCGCCAGAGCGCCGGGGGGAAACAGGGTTTTATCGGTGGCGATCGATCGCTCTGGCAGCACAGGTACGCCAATGCTGCCCATGGCGGGCGAACCCTGGGTTTCTTTGAAGAAAACAAACCGCTGATTGCGCGGGAGGTAGATATTCATCTCAGCCGGGTTGTCTCGAAAGTATTGGGTCAGGGCGGGTAGGGTCAAGTCCTCTAGTTTGAATTTGCCTGCTTTGACTAATTCTCGCCCAATGCCTGTATAGGGGTAATCGGTGCTGCCAGCATAGCCAACGGTCATCGTGCTGCCGTCCGTTAGGTTGAGCCGAGCAGAACCCTGAACTTGGATGAGAAACGCTTGCAGGCGATCGCGCAGCCACGCAATTTCTGCTCCTTTTAGCGATCCTTTGGCGAACTGTAAGCCATCATCTCCTTCTAAATTAGCGCGGGTAGGATGGGGTTTTGACCAGCTAGAAAAAGTAGAGGGCAGTCGAAAAATCGGGTAGCGAAACTCGTTGGTGGCAGTACGACTCGCCCTATGAACCGGTTCAAAATAGCCCGTAAAGCCGACGGTGCCTTTGCCATCTTTGCCCGTTGCTTGATAGAAGGCAAACTCGCGTTGGATTGCCGTCTGTAATTCTGTTGCGGATCGGCTAGCGATCAGCAGAGATCGAAACCGCTTCACACTGCGGCGCACTCGGTCGAGCGTCATAGGTGTAGCCAACTTGCCATAGTCTGCGATCGCCTTTTGGCTTCCTAGATAGCGCAAACTGTGGTCAATCGCCGCTATGAGGGTCTTGCGATCGCCCGGTTTCTGAGCCGCACCAAATAATTGCAGATCTAACCCCGTCGGGGGAGACGAAACCGGAACCAGCGGCTTAGTGGGAGAGGGTTTTGCAGTTAGAAACGGAGCCACAGGAGTAGAAGCATCTAAGCAACCATGCTCTATTCCCCACAGCCCTGGGATACCGAATGCCCCGATCGCGATCGCCCAAACTCGCTTCATGAATTCTTTAGAAGCGCTCCACACTGGAACTAAACACCGGCTCTACCCGAATCGCCAGCACCTTAGAAGGGCGCAGCACCATATATTCACCTTGAATATTTTTGATGGGCACCGTGATGAAATCACTGGAAGCCGCTTTCGGCACTAACTCGCCACTGTACCATTTTTGAAACTCTTGAATAGTCTGAAAGCGGACTTCTTCCCGATGCCCCCCATCAATCAAAAGATGCACCGCATACTCCGTCGGGGTGCGGGCGTATTTGCTTTTCCGCTGTTCTCCAGCCGCTCCATCCGTTGCTTGCGTCATATCGCCTACTGTGTTGCGTGTATTGCCATTATCCAACAGGAATGCCAGATCCAATCACTTTGCCCAGACTGAAGCAAAAATATCAGATGGCAACCCGCTAGTAAAAATTGTCGTAGCCACAATTCCTATTTGTGACCTATGTGCAATCTAAGGGAATTTGCGACCTAAGGAAATAGGTTAAATCGCTGCAATTGAGCTTCTATTAGAACGGGTAAGGTTTTATGAAGTTGAGATTTATCTTTAAATGATAGTCGTTGATGGCTGGGCAAATCCAGCGGAAACTGCCCCGGCAAATCAGTTCGCTCCATTTGGGCGACTAAAATTTGCTCAGAGCGCTTGCTGTGTAGGGCATACCCCACTTCTACACATACAACCGGACTCAGCAGCACTTGATTGGGAATGGCTGGGTTAGGTGCGATCGCCGTCGTATCTGCAACAAACAGCAAACTCTGGCGCAGCGATCGCATAAGCGTACTATCGAGCCGTACAGGACCATCACTGAGCCGATGTGATTCCTTGAGCGCGATCGGCAAGCGCGACTTTTGATTTAGCTTTTCGACGACAAACTGCAACTCATCGCGCAGCAACTCGCTGGAATCAGGAAATTCTGTTTGATAGCAAAAATAAATAATCGGCTCCAAATGAGCCATCACTTCCTGCTTATTAAAATAGATTTCGTGGCTACGGAGATCAATATTTGCGATCGTGTAGCCACCGCTGCCTTCAATATAAAACTCGATCGAGTCGCCTTGCAGATAGCGCTGAAACCATTCCGACTGGCTCACTTCTTCAATATCATCCAAAAAATCTGCCCGCAAGCCCGATTTCAACAAACTATTTCGGCTCAAGCGCAAATCATGAGGGCGTTTTTCTAGCTCTTTAATTGGCTCATACTCTCGGAGATACCACGCTTTCAGAGCAATAATCGCCATGCGCCCTTTCCTTTCAGTTTGAAACTACAACAGCATTCAGATTTTACTCTCTGAGTGATTTCCGCTCGTTTCTTTATTGTATCTAGCACTTGATACGGTTTTGAGTTTTGAGTTTTGAGTTTTGAGTTGTAAGACAAAGAAACATTGCCGCTTTCAGCAGATCATCTGTTGCGTTTCAATTTCAAATTGGTATGAGAATTGAATTCTAGCTTTGCCACCTCAATCTCAAAGCTACTGTTTTGCGACTCAGAGACACAAGTAAGCAATAAATTTACTTTTTCTTAAAGATTAGTTAACTCAGATTTTACCTGAGCAGGGATGACTAGAGAAGATGTTCTATGAAAGTCAGGCTGATTGAGTATGTCAAAAATGAGCTTCACGCATTGGCTATCGCGCTTGCCAGTCGGACAAAAAATTGGTGTAGGATATGCGCTGGCTCTTGGAATAGCCGCATCAGGTGCGATCGCGGGCTTTAATATTGGTCATCACTACCAAGATCAAGCGGTTGAGCAAGAAGAACACACCCAAGAGGAACTGGGTTTACTTCGTCAGCTTCAGACCGGTATTTTGCAAGCCCGGACTCATCAGCAGCAACTCATTCCCCTGGCTCCAATTCCAAAAGACTTTGATGCGGAATATGCCCACATTTTGGAACATAAAAAGGAAATTGAGCAGGTCGTACCCGAACTCGACAGTTTCTTTAAAATTCAGTCTATTTGGGCAAACCACGCCCATCATCAAAAAATAGTGGACTTTTTGCAGGTCAATCAAGCAGTGCCCACTCGTTACTTACAGGAATTGGATCGCCTGGTTCAATCAGTTCGTATTAATCTTGACTCTCCCCGTGGAGTTGCCCAAGCTCAGAAGATATTGCTGGAGTTTACCAACAGCGAACTCGCACTCAAGTTTGATGGAATTTCCGATGATTTGGTAGATCTCATTGAGCAATCAAATAAGGAAGCCATTGCAGCGGATAAAGTGTCTCACCACTCCACCGACTTAGCTCAAAAAATTGTGCTTGGGAGTATTGCTCTATCCGCCGCGATCGCCGGTCTACTAGCCCTTTTAACCAGTCGCGCGATCGCCCGTCCCATTCGGGCATTAACCCAAATCGCCCAACGTTCTACAGAAGAGTCAAACTTTGACCTGCAAGCCCCGGTGAACAGCACCGATGAAATTGGTTCGCTTGCCACCTCTTTTAATCAACTGATTCACTCAACGAAGCAGCTATTAGGGCAGCAGCAAATTGCCAACCAACAGCTTGCCGACTATAGCCAAACGCTGGAAAGCAAAGTGGAAGAACGCACCCAAGAACTGGGTAGCAAAAATAGCCAACTGCAAGAACTGTTGGAACAACTGCATCAATCTCAAGTTCAAATCGTCCAAAGCGAAAAAATGTCTAGCTTGGGGCAGCTAGTCGCGGGGATCGCCCATGAAATCAATAATCCGGTGAATTTTATTTACGGCAACCTGACGCACGTTCAAGACTACGCCCACAACTTACTGGACTACGTGCAGCTATACCAAACGCATTACCCCAATCCGTCTGCTGAAATTACGCAGGAAGCCGAAAAAATTGATCTAGAATTTTTGCAAGATGATTTGCCTAAGCTGCTTAGCTCGATGCAAATTGGCACCGATCGCATTCGTCAAATTGTGTTGTCGCTGCGGAACTTCTCCCGTATCGATGAAGCTGATTTCAAAGCGATCGACATCCACGAGGGTCTTGATAGTACGCTGCTAATTTTGCAACACCGCCTCAAAGCCAGACCCGAAAGCCCAGAGATTCAGGTGATCAAAGACTATGGCACGTTGCCCTTGGTTGAATGCTACGCGGGACAACTCAATCAGGTGTTCATGAATATCTTGGCAAACGCGATCGATGCGCTCGACGAACTCAATGCCCCGCGAACTCATCAAGAGCGCAAAGAGAACCCTGGACGGCTCACCATTCGGACTGCTGTTGCTTCAGAATGGGTGACGATCACGATCGCCGATAATGGATCTGGCATTCCTGAAGCCATCCAAAAACAAGTCTTCAACCCATTTTTTACGACAAAACCGGTGGGCAAAGGCACAGGCATGGGTATGGCAATTAGCTATCAGATTATTACTGAAAAGCATGGCGGCAAGCTAGACTGCCTTTCGTCTCCTGGTAGAGGCGCAGAGTTTGTGATTCAAATTCCCGTTTTTCACTCAGTGCAACCTACCCAAGCGAAGGGGGCGAAGGAGTTAGCAAAGAACACTTCTAGCTCAAGATAACCTCACATAACTTTCAGATAACCTTGGCTAGCGATGGAAAAACAAACCATTCCAGAACCAAAACATAAATCCTAGCAGTAAGGAGAAATATCTTCGCCGCACTCGTCAGCCAAGTAGCAAAGGGAGCGAAAACGCAACCCGACCACCTGATCATAAAAAGGGTTGAGCTTGCACAAGGGTGGAATGTGCAAAATGGGGCGACCCCAGAATTTGATGGTGCGCTCAAACGGACATTGAGCGGGGATCACTGAGCAGAAAATGTGGGCAGTATCGCGATCGCTAATTTCAATGCCATCAAGCCACTGACGAATGGGCTTCAACGGTGCAAATGATACTTTCGATGGCGGTTGAACTGACTTAGGCTTTGCTGAAATTTCAGAAGCAATCCAAATAAAGCGGTTAGCTTGTGGCGATTCAATCTCGTAGTGTGAGCGTTCCATACCTATTTTCCTAACTTTTTGTGGGTCATTTCCCCGGTGCTAGCTACACAGGTTCAGCCCAAGATTACTGGACAAACTGAATTTAATTGTGAGCTTCTACAGTCTAGTAACAATGGTCGGCGATCGTGTTCAGAATAGCTGTAATTGAAGGGTCGGGTTTCTTCACCTGACAAAGCAATGGTGCCCAGAACACTTAGGTTTTTAATGAGCAGAATTACTGAAGTTTGACGCGCTCCTTCAGCAATTGAGCGATGTTGAGGAAACTACGGGGCTTGAGGAGACTTTGTAATGATCTATGGCACTGCGATCGCCATGCGGCGTTTATATTGCAAGATAGCGTTACAGCACTTTGTTCATGGGCAACGCCTAAACCCCTTATGCAATCCTATCAAGCCCCCGCCTCGGAATCTGAACCCCGCGCTCGTATCCTCAAGTCGGCATTAAAACTCTTTGCTCGACAGGGTTACGATGGCACTACCACAAAAGATTTGGCAGAAGCGGCGAGTGTGGCAGAAGGCACCTTGTTTCGCCACTTTAGCAACAAAAAAGCCATTTTGATTGAGGTGGCAACCCAAGGCTGGATCGATATCCTGACTGATTTGTTGACGGAACTCAGCGGCATGGGCAGCTATAAAGCAGTGGCGCAGGTGATGCGGCGGCGAATGCTGCACCTGCATGAAAATGCCGATATGCTCAAAGTTTGCTTTATAGAAGCCCAGTTTCACCCTGATTTGCGCGATCGCATTCAAACCGAAGTCATTGAAAAAATGACCGATGTTGCTGAAGCCTTTTTTCAAACTGCGATGGATCAAGGCGTGTATCGCCCGATGAATCCTAAAATGGTGGCGCGGGTGTTTTTGGGAATGTTTGCGGTAGCTGGATTTAGCCAAAGCACAGTGATGTCTCCCGGAGCCGCCGCTGCTGAAATGCAAGAACTGGCAGAAGCCTTGGCAGAAATCTTTTTGAATGGCGTGCTGGTTAAAAGTGGAGACTAGCAAAGTTTAGTGAAATGGCAATTGTACAAATTCCCCCAACCATGCGAAGGCTTGACGACTTTTTTACCCTTGCTGAGGCGCTCAAAGCCAGACGGGAAAGGCTGTCTCAATTAATAGATTTCCCGATCGCCTTATGGTCGGGGCGCAGCAGTGCGCGTAATTTTTCCGCCAATACCTACCCGTTTCGGGCAAGCAGTCATTTCCTTTATTTTGCGGGTTTGCCTTTGGAGAATGCCGTAATTCGGTTAGAGCAAGGCAAACTGACTCTGTTTATGGATGATGCGAGTCTGGCAAGTGCGCTGTGGCATGGAGAGTCGCCTTCGCGAACGGCGATCGCCCAACAACTGGGTGCCGATGCCGCCTATCCGCTGAATCAGTTGCGATCACGGGTAACCGACTGCGCCACGGTGCTGGTGCAAGATCCGACTACTCGCCTAGAACAAGTTCAAGTGTTGAGCCGAGAGATTAAGATTGCTTCTGAATCTGAAGGGATTGATTTAGCGTTGGTCAACGCGATCGCAACGTTGCGAATGACTCATGATAGGGCGGCGATCGCGGAACTCCGGCAAGCCGCCGCTGTGAGCATTCAAGCGCACCAAGCAGGGATGGCAGCCACGCGCACCGCTAAAACCGAAGCCGATGTAAGAGCGGCGATCGAACAGGTGATCCTGGCAAACAACATGACTACCGCCTACAGCAGCATTGTTACGGTGCAGGGGGAAGTGCTGCACAACCATCATTATCACCATGCGTTGAAATCGGGGGATCTGCTGCTGGTGGATGCGGGAGCGGAAACAGCGGCGGGCTGGGCGGCAGATATCACCCGCACTTGGGCAGTGTCGGGCAGATTTTCGCCCACCCAACGCGCCATCTACAACCTTGTGTTGTTGGCGCATGACCTGTGCATTGCCACGCTCAAACCGGGCGTTGAGTATGAAACGATTCACCTGACCGCTGCCAGGGTGATTGCGGAAGGCTTGGTGGATTTGGGCATTTTACGCGGCAACCCCACGGACTTAGTGGAAATGGATGCTCATGCGCTCTTTTTTCCTCATGGAATTGGTCACCTGCTGGGGCTGGATGTGCATGACATGGAAGATTTCGGCGACTTGGTAGGCTATGCCGGGGGAAGAACCAGGAGCGATCGCTTTGGTCTGGGCTACCTACGACTCAACCGCCCCTTACAGGCGGGAATGCTAGTGACGATCGAGCCAGGATTCTATCAAGTCCCTGCCATTTTGAACGATCGCGATCGCCGAGAAAAGTACGGCAATGTCGTCAACTGGGATCGCTTAGCAGAGTTCTCTGACGTGCGCGGCATTCGGATTGAGGATGATGTGTTAATTACTGAAACTGGAACGGATGTGCTGACGGCGGCACTGCCAACAAGCATTGAGGCGATCGAGCCGTTAATTTGCGGCAATTAATCGAGAGCAAGGCTCTGTAAACTCAAATTGATTCTGCGTTCTCAGTCAAACGCTCTAGGCTCAATCGCAGAATGGATAAGCTGAGGATGATGAGAAACATCACTAGCCCAATCGTACAGGCATAGCTCATTTCCAGGTTTTGAAACGCTTGTTCATACAGGTAATAGACCAACGTTTTAGAACTGTTGCGCGGTCCACCTTGGGTCATAATGTAAAGTTCTTCAAAAGTTTTGGTAGCGGATATGGCTGAAATTACTGCCACGAGCAGGAGGTAGGGGCGCATCAATGGCACGGTGATATCCCAATGTTTTTTGATGCCGTCAGAACCATCGATCGCGGCAGCTTCATACAAATCTTGGGGAATCGCCTGTAACCCTGCCAGGTAAATCACCATGTAGTAGCCCAACCCCTTCCATACCGTCACTGCCATAACGCTGAAAATTGCCAATGCCGGACTGGTGAGCCAGGGCACGGCTGGAATAGTAACCATCCTCAGAACCTGATTGAGCAAGCCATTGTCTGCGTAGAGCCACTTCCAGGCGATGCCTGCGACCACCATCGAAATGACCACGGGCACATAGAATGCGGCTCGAAACCACTGAATGCCACGCAGCTTTTGGTTGACTAAAATCGCTAATGCCAGCGGAACAGTGACTAAAATTGGCACAACGCAAATTAGATATAAAAAGGTATTGCGAAAAGTTTGCCAAAAGACAGGATCAACCCAAAGGCGCTGAAAGTTCTTGAAGCCAATCCATACCGGCGGCTGGGTCAAGTCGTATTCATACCGGGTAAAACTAAGAAAGAAGGCTTGTAGGGCGGGATAGAAGACCGTTAAGCTCAGCACAATTAACGCAGGCAGCAAAAACAGGTAGGGCGTAAGTTTAGGCTGAATCCGGCTCCAATTTCGCTTCCAGATGGACATATGAGGTGCTTAAACGGTTTAGCTGAATTATACGGGGCGATCGCGCTGCTCAGCCATTCTTCTGGGGGTGATCAATTCGTTCGATTTTATGGTTTGACTCTTACAGAACGGGAGAGTTCGAGAGGGTAGCAAAGCCCACGTCTTTTAAGCGTGGGATGTAGCAAACCCTCTCGCGTGGCTGCCTCAGCCACAGAGTCAGGATTTTAGCTTCCTCTTCAAAGACCGAACTAACTCCCTCAAGACATCGGTTTGAT